>JBAUWM010000054.1:0-8658 GCA_049583775.1 Nocardioides sp. | reverse complement strand
CGTGGGAACACATGGACCGGTCGCCCACCAGTCGCCGAGCAGCTCGAGCACCTCGTCGCCCAGCGGGTTGACACCTGGGCCGGCAGCCAGCGCGTGCCCAGCGAGCACGTGGAGGCACTTGACCCGGTCGGGCATGCCGCCGGCGGTCACGCCGTCGATCTCCGGCACGTCGCCCAGGGTGGCGCGGAATGCCAGGTAGGCCTCGTGGGCTGAGCGGTACCGCTCGGCCAGATCGGCGTCTTCGCCGAGCCGGGCCTGCATCTCCTTCATCAGCCCCGACCCCTCGAGGGTGCCGATCATCGACGCGGCGCGGGGGCAGGTGAGGTAGAAGGTGGTGGGGAACGGGGTGCCGTCGGGCAGCCGCGGCTCGGTGGTGACGACGTCGGGGTTGCCGCACGGGCAGCGGTGACCGACGCCGTGGATCGCACGCGGAGGGCGGCCGAGCTGGGCGTGTATCGCCGACTCGTCAGCGGGCTCGATCACTCGTCCGGCTCCTCGGGCGCCCCTTCGGGATCGGTGATCCGAGTCAACGGCTGGGGGTCAACCTGCGTGGGCGGGTCGCCCGCGACGACGACCGAGTTCCACGCGCTGTCCCACCAGGCGAGGTCTTCGCCGACGTCGCTGAACGGGTCGCTCAGCGAGCTCTCTGACTCCAGCGGACGTCCGTCGCGCAGGGCCACGAAAGGAGTCTCCCCGGGCAGCACGTAGCCGAGGCGCTCACGGGCCTGTGCCCGCACGAACTCGTCGTCGTTCCAACGCCGCTTCTCGCGTTCGAGGTCGCCAATCTGCTCCTGCCGCTCGGAGATCGTCGACTGCAGATCAGAAATGTGGGCACGCTGCTGCAGGTAGGCGCGCAGCGACGACGCGTAGGACACCGCCAGCACGGCGAGCACCATCACCAAGATCGCGGCGCGGCCGGTGAGACGCGGCCGAGGTGTCGAGCGGCCGGGTGCTTGCGGGCGTGCTGCCGCTGCGGGCAACGTCGTCCGCCCCGGCCGGTTGCTCGACGACCGAGACGACCGACCAGGGCCGCTGCGGACGCGGCGCTTGTCGGACGGGGAAGCCATGGCGCCCATCCTCCCTCGCGGGAACCTCAGATCAGCGCACGAAACGCGGGAACGCTGCGGCTCCTGCGTAGCGAGCGGCCTCGCCGAGCTCTTCCTCGATGCGCAGCAGCTGGTTGTACTTCGCCACCCGCTCCGACCGCGCCGGAGCACCAGTCTTGATCTGGCCACAGTTGGTGGCGACGGCGAGGTCGGCGATCGTGGTGTCCTCGGTCTCCCCCGAGCGGTGGCTCATCATGCAGCGTTAACCGCTGCGGTGCGCGAGGTCGACCGAGTCGAGGGTTTCGGTGAGCGACCCGATCTGGTTGACCTTCACCAGCAAGGCGTTGGCCTGGCCACCGGTGATGCCACGCTGCAGGCGCTCGACGTTGGTGACGAACAGGTCGTCTCCCACCAGCTGGGTCTTGGTGCCCAGCTGGTCGGTGATCGCCTTCCAGCCATCCCAGTCGTCTTCGTCGAGGGGGTCCTCGATGCTGACGATCGGGTAGGAGGCCACCAGTTCGGCGTAGTAGGCGGTCATCTCGTCAGCCGTCTTGGCGGCGCCCTCAAAGGTGTACGAGGCGTTGGTGCAGAACTCCGAGGCAGCCACGTCGAGCGCGAGCACCACGTCGGAGCCCAGCGTGTAGCCGGCCTTCTCGATGGCTTCTGCGATCAGGTCGAGGGCTGCCCGGTTCGACGACAGGTCGGGCGCGAAGCCGCCCTCGTCGCCCACGCCGGTGGCGAGTCCGCGGCTCTTCAGCACGCCCTTGAGAGCGTGGTAGACCTCGGTGCCGGTGCGCAGCGCCTCGCGGAAGCTCGGTGCGCCGATCGGCGCGATCATGAACTCCTGGATGTCGACGTTGGTGTCGGCGTGGGCGCCACCGTTGAGGATGTTCATCATCGGCACGGGCAGCACGTGAGCGTTGGGGCCCCCGACGTACCGGTAGAGCGGCAGGCCCGCAGAGTCAGCCGCGGCCCGGGCCACGGCGAGCGAGACGCCCAGGATCGCGTTGGCGCCCAGTTGCGCCTTGTTGGGCGTGGCGTCGAGGTCGAGCATGGTCTGGTCGATCACCCGCTGGTCGTCGGCGGCCAGGCCCTCCAGGGCCGGACCGATCCGAGTCAACACCGCCTGGACCGCGTTGCCGACGCCCTTGCCGAGGTAGCGATCGCCGCCGTCGCGCAGCTCCATTGCCTCGAAGGCACCGGTCGAAGCACCGCTGGGCACCGCCGCCCGAGCAAACGCTCCGTCGTCGAGTGCTACCTCGACCTCGACGGTGGGGTTGCCGCGCGAATCGAGAATCTCGCGGGCTCCGACGGCTTCGATCGATGCCAAGGGGTACTCCTGATGACGAGGTGGTGAACTGCGGACGATCCGGGCCAGCCTAGTGCTGCTCTCGGTGCCGGCTGACCCCACACTGGTGCGGTGGAACAGCAGCTTGTTCGCCGGGTCGGAACCGGTGATGCGGTCGTGGTCGGGCTCTCCGCGATGATCGGCGCCGGAGTGTTCTCGGTCTTCGCCCCCGCGGCCGCTGCGGCGGGAGCGGGGCTCCTGATCGCCCTGGCACTGGCCGCCGTGGTCGCGCTCTGCAACGCAGCGGCGTCCGCCCAGCTCGCCACCACCTATCCGGCGTCCGGTGGCACCTACCTGTTCGGCCGTGAGGTGCTCGGTGAGTGGTGGGGGTTCGTCGCTGGTTGGGGGTTCGTGGTGGGCAAGACCGCCTCATGCGCGGCGATGGCGATGACGTTTGCGACGTACGCGCTGCCCGACCACCGCTGGGTCTCCCGAGGTGTCGCTGTGGCTGCCGTCGTGCTGCTGACCGCCGCCAACCTGCGAGGTGTCTCACGCACCACCCTGGTGGCGCGCGTGCTGCTCACGTTGACTCTGATCACGCTTCTGGTCGCGCTGGCCGTGATGGCCACGGGCGACGCCGCCCCGGCCGGATCGTGGGAGTTCCGCGGCGGGCCGCTCGGCGTACTGGAAGCCGCCGGGCTGCTCTTCTTTGCCTTCGCGGGCTACGCCCGGATCGCGACCCTCGCCGAGGAGGTGAGGTCTCCGGCCACCCTGGGCCGCGCGATCCTCGTGGCCCTCGCGTTCGTGGTAGCGCTCTACGCCGTCATCGCCGTCCTGTTGCTGCACGTGCTCGGAGCCGACGGCCTGGCGGCCAGCCCCACACCCATCGCTACCGCGGTCGAGGTTGCCGGCGCGGCCTGGGCCGAACCGGTGGTGCGGATCGGCGCGGCCACCGCGTCGCTCGGGGCGCTCCTGGCGCTCCTGGCGGGCGTCGGTCGCACCTCGTTGGCGATGGCTCGCGAAGGCGACCTGCCGCGCACGTTCGCTTCGATCGATCCTCGCCACCAGGTGCCCGACCACGCCCAGATCGCCATCGGGGTCGCGATCATCGGCCTGGTGCTGGTGGTCGATCTCCGCGGGGCGATCGGCTTCTCGTCGTTCGGCGTGCTCGTCTACTACGCGGTCGCGAACCTGGCGGCATTTCGGCAGCCGGCATCGCAACGCCGATGGCCGCGGGAGTTCAACGTGCTCGGCCTCGTCGGGTGCCTCGTGCTGGTGGCCACCCTGCCCGTGGCGTCACTGGTCGGCGGACTGGTCGTGCTCGCCGTCGGCGTGCTCGGCCGATGGGCGGTGCGGCGGATCAGGCCTTCTCAGCCCGCTTGACCTGCTGCCAGATCTCGTCGACCTCGGTGGAAGTCAGCGGCGGGTCAGACGCCGTGCGCCCCAGCGAGGCTGGGTCGAACACGTGCGGGTTGCGGCGGCGCAGCTTGGCGACGAGTCCGGCAGCGACGTCGTCGATCGAGTAGGCGCCGCGCTCCTCCGCGATCGCGGCGTGGAAGACGATCTGCAGCAAGACGTCGCCGAGCTCTTCGCACACGTGCGCGTCGTCGCCCGACCCCACGGCCTCCACCAATTCGGCGGTCTCCTCGCGCAGGTGCGCGAGCAACGACTCGTGGGTCTGCTCGGCCTTCCACGCACACTCCGCGCGAAGCCGACGCATCACCTCGACGAGCTCGAGCAGCGACGCCCCTGAGGCCGGGTCGGACGTCGGCTCGCCCATCGGGTCAGCCGCAGAGCTGCTCGGACGGCAGGGACTTCACGTACGCCGCCCGCGCGGCCTGCTTGTCTGGATCAGTCGACGTGGAGCTCGTCTTGGACTGCGCCGCGAACACGCTCTGCGGAACCGAGACATCATCGGTGACCGGGACCAGCTCGCCCTCGACGAGCGCCAGGCTGAAGATCGGGTTGATCTCGACGTCGTGGTCGGCCACCCACTCGCCGAACGCCACCAGGCCGCGCTCACCTGCGACCTGCTGTTCGACGTTGCTCTGGCCCTCGTCGGCGAGGAGGGCTTGGCCAACGGCGGCCAGGCCCAGGTCGACGTAGGTTGCCGCCTCGTATCCCAGGATGAGGCCATCACTCTGCTCGGCCGGCAGATCGCCGTAGGAGGCGTCGAGCTGGGCCAGCGAGGTCTCGTAGACGCCACCGAGCTCAGCGCCGGTTTCATCGACAAGCTGCTCGACGACCGCGCGCTGGATCGAGAGCTGGGCCAGTTGCTGGCGCACTTCCCACCGGGGGAACGGCGAAGCGCCCTCCTGACGGTTGTCGGTGAAGTAGATGCAAGCCCCGTCGACGGCCTCGTCGATGTCGTTCATCGAGATCGAGACGTCGCCCACGTCGGCGGCGACTCCGGGACGGAACTCGGTGCCAGCAACGCCACAGCCAGAGAGGACGCCGGTCGCCAGCGCAGCGGCCGCGAGTCCGGCGCCCCACCGACGCACAGAGCGGGTCGAGATGCTGCTCACGAGGTCTCCTTCGGGTCCAGGACGGCGTCGATCACACCGCGTGCCCATTCAAGCAGGGCGATCCCTTCCAGCGGACGCCCGGTGGCGCCCGGGGTTCCCGGCCGTGGAACGAGCACGGTGTCGACCGTCTGCTTGACGATCGACTTCGGGTAGAGGCGCGAGAGCCTGATGGTGCGGGACTCCGGAAGCGACACCGGGGCGAACCGCACGTTCTTGCCAGCGATGGTCACTTCGCCGATGCCAGCGGCGCGCGCGCGAGCTCGGAACCTGGCCACCAGCTGAAGGGAGACCACCTCCTGTGGCGGCTCGCCGTACCGGTCGATCATCTCCTCGGCGAGCAGGTCGACGTCCTCGTCGGTGCGAACCTCGGCGAGTCTGCGGTACATCTCCAGGCGCAGCCGCTCGCTCTCGATGTAGTCGTGGGGCAGGTGGGCATCGACCGGCAGCTCGATGCGTACCTCGTTGAGCTCGGGCTCGGTCTCTCCCTTGAACTCGTTGACCGCCTCACCGACCAGCCGCACGTAGAGGTCGAAGCCGACGTCGGCGATGTGCCCCGACTGCTCGCCACCGAGCAGGTTGCCGGCCCCGCGGATCTCGAGGTCCTTCATCGCGATCGCCATGCCGCCGCCGAGGTCGGAGTGCTGCGCCAGCGTGGCGAGCCGCTCGTGCGCCGTCTCGGTCAGTGGCTTCTCGGCCGGGTAGAGGAAGTAGGCGTAGGCCCGCTCGCGGCTGCGGCCTACTCGCCCGCGCAGCTGGTGCAGCTGGGAGAGACCGAGGGTGTCGGCCCTCTCGATGATCATCGTGTTGGCGTTCGACACGTCGAGCCCCGACTCCACGATCGTGGTGCAGACCAGCACGTCGAAACGCTTCTCCCAGAAATCGAGCATCACCTGCTCGAGCTGGTGCTCCCCCATCTGCCCGTGGGCCGTGGCCACCCGCGCTTCCGGAACGAGCTCGCGCAGCTTGGCCGCAGCCTTCTCGATCGAGCTCACCCGGTTGTGGATGAAGAAGACCTGGCCGTCGCGCAGCAGCTCGCGTCGCACTGCCGCAGTGACCTGCCGGTCTTCGTAGGCGCCCACGTAGGTGAGCACCGGGTGTCGTTCTTCAGGCGGGGTCGTGATCGTCGACATCTCACGGATGCCCGTGATCGACATCTCCAGGGTGCGCGGGATCGGCGTCGCGCTCATCGACAACACGTCGACCGAGGTCCGCAGCCGCTTCATCTGCTCCTTGTGCTCGACGCCGAAGCGCTGCTCCTCGTCGACGACGATCAGGCCGAGGTCCTTCATCCGGATATCGGGGTTGAGCAGCCGGTGCGTGCCCACCACGATGTCGACGCTCCCATCGGCCAGACCGGCCGTGACCTCGGCAGCCTCCTTGGTGGTCTGGAAACGGCTCAAGCCCTTCACCACCACGGGAAACCCGCTCATCCGCTCCGCGAACGTGGAGAGGTGCTGGGTAACAAGCAGCGTGGTCGGCACCAGCACAGCCACCTGCTTGCCGTCCTGCACCGCCTTGAAGGCCGCGCGCACCGCGATCTCGGTCTTGCCGTAGCCGACGTCACCGCAGACGAGCCGGTCCATCGGCACGGTCTGGCGCATGTCCGACTTGACCTCCTCGACCGTGCTCAGCTGGTCGGGGGTCTCGGTGAACGGGAACGCGTCCTCGAGCTCGCGCTGCCAGGGAGTGTCAGGCCCGAACGCATAGCCCTTGGTGGCCTGACGCGCGGCATAGAGCTTGATCAGCTCGGCGGCGATCTCGCGGACCGCCTTGCGGGCGCGGCTCTTGCGCTTGGTCCAGTCGGCGCCGCCGAGCCGGTCGAGACTGGGCTGCTCACCGCCGACGTAGCGGGTGACCTGGTCAAGGGCGTCGGCCGGCACGTAGAGCCGGTCAGGCGGGGCGCCGCGCTTCGAGGCGCCGTACTCGAGCACGAGGTATTCACGCGTCGCCCCTTGTACCGAGCGCTGCTTCATCTCCACGAAGCGGCCGACCCCGTGCTGCTCGTGCACGACGTAGTCGCCGGCCTTGAGCTCGAGCGGGTCGATCTGCTTCTTGCGTCGCGCCGGCATCTTGCGCATGTCGCGCGTCGACGCCGACTTCTGACCGGAGAGGTCTTCGCCGGTCACCACGGCGATCCGAGCAGCGTTGCTGACGAAGCCCTGCGTCAGCGCCCCGCACGTCACCGAGACGACGCCGGGCACCATCTCGTCGTCGGCCTCGAGCAGCCGAGCAGGCGTGTCGTGCTCGCCGAGCACCTCCACCAGTCGCTGGGCCGGGCCGTGGCCAGGGTGCACCGCCACCACGGAGTAGCCGTCGCCACGCCACCGCTCCAGGTCGGCCATCGCGGCCTCGACGTCGCCCCGATAGGAGGGGGCTGGGTCGGCCGGCAGCACGGTGGCGTGGTCGCGGTCTTCGATCAACGCGGCGTCGTCGAGGCCGAACGGGCTGAGCGTCCACCAGCTCTGCCGCAGCTCGAGAGCCCGCTGCCGCACGTCGCCCAAGTGTTGGTAGGACGCCGAGCCCAGGTCGATCGGCGAGACGCCGCCGCTCGCGGCCGCAGCCCAGCTGGCGCCGAGGAACTCCTCGCTGGTGGCGACGAGGTCGTGCGCCCGGCTGCGCACCCGCTCGGGGTCGAGCACGAGCACGTGGGTGTCGTGCGGCATCAGGTCGAGCAGCAGCTCCATCTCGTCGACGAGGACGGGAGCCAGCGATTCCATGCCCTCGACCGCGATGCCGGCGGCGATCTTGTCGGTCAGCTCGATCAGCTGCGGGTGCGCCCGCCCCAGCTCGGCCGCTCGGGCGCGCACGTCGTCGGTGAGGAGCAGCTCGCGGCACGGTGGAGCCCAGAGACGGTCGACCTTGTCGAGGGTGCGCTGGTCGGCGACCGAGAACGTACGGATCTCTTCGATGTCGTCGCCCCACAGCTCGACGCGCAGCGGGTGCTCGTCGGTCGGCGGAAAGACATCGACGATGCCGCCACGAACCGCGAACTCGCCGCGCTTCTCGACGAGGTCGACCCGCGAATACGCAGCATCAGCCAGACGGCGGACCAGGTCGTCGAGCGGCACCGTGGCTCCGACTCGCAGCTCGACGGGCTCGAGATCGCCTAGCCCCTTGACCTGCGGCTGCAACAGCGAACGCACGGGAGCCACCACTACTTGGAGTGGTCCGGTGGTCGCGTCATCGCCGGGGTGGCAGAGCCGCCGCAGCACGGCGAGCCGCTTGCCCACCGTGTCGCTGCGCGGGCTCAGCCGTTCGTGAGGCAACGTCTCCCAGCTCGGGTAGTGCGCCACGACCTCGGTGCCCAGCAGGTCGCCCAGCTCGGTGGAGAGCTCTTCGGCCTCGCGAGTGGTCGCAGTGACCGCCAGCACCCGTCGGCCACGTCGCACGAGACCAGCCACCACGAAAGGTCGCAGACCAGCAGGACCCACCAGGTCAGCCGTGCGCACCGCGCCAGAGCGGGCGTCGTCAAGCACCCCCGCGAGCGTCGGCTCGGCGAGGACGAGATCGGTCAAACCGGAGAGCGGCACGTCGAGCAAGACTATCCGCCACCACCCTCATCTAGGCTCCCGGTACCCGTCCTCGAGGAGCCCCATGCGCCGCCGCTCGACATCTCGTCGTATCACTCTCGCCGTGGCCGCCGCGCTGACCGTCACGTCGTTCGTCGCCGCCTCTCCTGGCGTCGCGGGTGCTACCCGGACTGTCTCGAACGCACCGGCGCCGACCAGCGACCCGGAGGCCAGAGGCGACTACGACTCACGCACGCTCAGCGACGACGCCCTCGCCCGGAGTACCTCGC
>JBAUWM010000053.1:0-8064 GCA_049583775.1 Nocardioides sp. | reverse complement strand
TCGATGCCGGCCGCCGCGATGGTCTGCACCGAGTCGACGACCAGGAGGGTGGGCCGCACCTCTTCGATATGGGTGAGCACGGCGCCGAGGTCGGTCTCGGCGGCGAGGTAGAGCTCGTCGTGGACGCCGCCGGTGCGGTCGGCGCGCAGCCGCACCTGGCTGGCCGACTCCTCGCCGGTGACGTACAAGACCCGTCGGTGCGCGCTGGCCGTGCGGGCCGCGACCTCGAGCAGCAAGGTGCTCTTGCCGACGCCCGGTTCGCCAGCCAGCAGCACGGCGGCGCCGGGCACCAGGCCTCCGCCCAGCACGCGGTCGAGCTCGGCGACGCCGCTCGGGCGGTACTGCGAGTCTTCGACCGAGACGTGCCCGATCGGGACCGCGGGACCCGTGACGGGCCCGGCGGACGTGCGCAGCCTCGGGGCACTCGCCTCGGCGACCGAGCCCCATGCCTGGCACTCACCGCAACGACCGACCCACTTGCCGGTCTCCCAGCCACACTCGGCGCAGCGGTACTGGGGGCGGGGTCGGGCGGCGCTCTTCGACATGGGGCCGAACTTAGGTGAGGGCGCCGACAAGCCCTCGATGCCGAGCCGCTCGACGTCGTATGCTGACTCTTGGATCGTTCAAGAAGGAGACCGTGGTGACCAGTCTGGGGAGGATCGGTGGTCGGGTGACCTTGCCTGCCGCGGCGCCAACCCTGGCCGATGTCGCCGAGCGAGCCGGCGTGTCGCGACAGACGGTCTCCAACGCGGTGAACAACCCCGACTTGCTGCGCCCCGAGACGCTGGTGCGGGTACAGGCGGCGATCGACGAGCTCGGCTACGTGCCGAACCGGGCTGCCCGCAACCTGCGCACCCGCGCCTCGCACCTCATCGGCCTGCGGCTGAGCCCGGTCTGGGAGGGTTCGGCCAGCGCTGCGATGGACCGCTTCGTGCATTCGTTGGTGTGGACCTCGCGCGAGGCCGGCTATCACGTGCTGCTGTTCTCCGGCGACGGTCCTGAGCCGTTGGCCGGCTACGAAGACCTTCTGCGCTCCACCGCCGTCGACGCGTTCGTCGTCACCGACACCTACCTCGGCAATCCCCAAGCCGCCTGGCTGCGCGAGCGGCGGGCGCCCTTCGTGGCGTTCGGACGCCCCTGGGACGATCCCGACGCCCGGCATCCGTGGGTCGACGTCGACGGCGCCGCTGGCACCGATCAGGCCACCGTGCACCTGCTCGACCAGGGGCACACCCGGATCGCGTGGATCGGTTGGCGCAAGGACTCACACATCGGCGAAGACCGCCGAGCTGGGTGGAGCCGCGCCGTACGCGACCGCGACCTCCCCACCACCGGGCTCGCCTCGCGGGTCGAGGACACCGTGTGGAGTGGCCGTGAAGCCAGCGGGGTGCTGCTCGACGAGGCGCAGCCGACGGCATTTGTCTGTGCCTCCGACACCCTGGCGATGGGCGTGCTGCACACCCTCGCCGAGCGTGGCCTGCACCCCGGCCGCGATATCGCGGTGGTCGGCTTCGACGACTCTCAGGTGGCCCAGGTGGTCTACCCCGGGCTCACCTCGGTGCGTCAGCCGCTCGAGGAGGTCGCGATCGCCGTGGTGCGCTCGCTCGAGGACCTGCTCGGAGCGCCGACGCGCGAGTCAGGCGGGCTGCTCCTCGCACCGTCGCTGACGGTGCGAGGCTCGAGCTGAGGGGTTTCGAGGCTCGCTTCGCTCGCACCTCAACCACCGTTAGGCCTGAGCCTCGAAACTCAGCGGTCCTGCTTCGAGGCTGGCTTCGCTCGCACCTCAACCACCTGGTGCTAATAGGTGCGGGTCCAGAGGTTGACGGCGTAGTCGACCTCGACGCCGTCATGGGTGGCGATGATGTGGTCGGCCACGGCGGGCTTGAACTCGATCCGGACGACGGCTTCGAAATCGGCGCGCGAGGTGAAGCGCCAGCCCATGTCGATCGACGTACGAGTCCATCCACGGCTCGACCAGAACCGTTCGATTTCGACCGCCCGGGGTAGGTGCGGGTAGCCCCGGCGGAACCACTCTCCGAAGGTGGAGCGCGAACCGTCGTTGTCGATCACCATTGCCACCCCGCCGCGGCGCACCACTCGCGCCAGCTCGGCGAGACCGGGCTCGCAACCGGGACCGAAGAAGTAGGCCCACCGCGCGTGGACGACGTCCACCGACGCGTCAGGCAGGGGGATGCTCTGGGCGGCGCCGGGCAGGAGTCGCACGTTGCTCAGGTCGCGGGTGCGGCGCCTGGCGATCTGCAGCAGGTCGTGGTGCGGCTCGACGCCGATGACCTCGCCCGCCGTCGAGGCGAACAGGGGCAGGTGGAAGCCGGTGCCGCAGCCGAGGTCGAGCACCGTGCGACCGCTCCAGTCGACGGCTTGCCGCATCGCCGACCACAGCGCGCCGTCGGGATCAACTGCCCGGTTCTCCACCTCGTAGGTGGCCGGGTGGTTCCAGATGTTGGCGCTCGGGATCGCGCCGTCGACTGGCTTCAGGGTGCTCAGATGCGAACGAGCCCGGAGGCGCACTGGAACTGCGCGGCCAGGATGCCGGGCGTGCCGTGCGGGGCGACCCACTCGACCTTGACGTCTTCCAGCGGGGCTTCGACCGTTTCTCCGAGCCACTCGCTGACTCGCTGCGGGTCGCCAGCGATCTCCAGGCAGTTGAGCGAGACCGAGTCGTCGGCGCCGTAGTAGGGGCGCAGGTTGGACGGCACCCCCCACTCGATGAAGAACGGCAACTGGGGGTCAGCGATCAATCCGTTGACGCCGATCTGCTTCCACGTGAGCTCGGTGCCATCAGGACGGTGCCGGTTTCCGGGAACCGCCGCCCGGCCGAGCCGTTCCTCGACGACCGCGATGTCGGAGACCGCCACGACCCAGCCGAGCCATCCGCCGCCGAGAGCCGAGCGGGCCTTGACGGCCTGGCCGAACGGCGCCTTGTCGGAGGCCGGGTGGTCGAGCGCTTCGACGACCTCGAGATAGGTGTGGTCAGCCAGGGCCAGCGTCATGTTGCAGGTGCCGAAGCGAGGGTGGATCCCGCCGTCGGAGAACTCGGCTCCCAGGAGTGAACCGATGCGTTCAGCAGTGGCCTTCAGACCGTCGGGACCGGCAGCGTACGAGAGATGGTCCAGGTGCATGGCACCCATTCTCAGCGAAGTCTCAGCGGTCACTGACGTCGGGGTCGGAGTGTCTCGATGTCGAGATATCGCGATTCAGCGGGGGTCGGCCGGGTGCAGTGCCAGGGCCGAGCGGGAGCGCACGTGCGCTTCGCAGTGAACGACCAGCTCGGCGTACGCAGGTCGCCCCATCAGCTCGACCAGCTCGGCCTCGTGCGTGAGGTAGACGGCCTCGAGAGCCACGTGGGCCTCGGTGTTTCCCGAGCAGTACCAGTCGAGGTCGTGTCCGCCCGGACCCCAGCCGGGCCGGTCGTACTCGGTGATCGTCACCTCGGTGTACGTCGATCCGTCCTGGCGCTCGACGTCACGGAAGGTGCGCCGGATCGGCAACTGCCAGCAGACATCGGGCTTGGTCTCGAGCGGGTTGCGGTCCTGCTGCAGGGCGAGGCCGTGCAGGGCACAGCCGGCGCCTCCGCCGCCACCGGGAGGAGCGAAGTCGGCGCGGTTGTGGAACACGCACGCCTGCTGGCCGTTCACCTCGACAGTGCGGGTCTTCCGCTCGCCGTCGGAGTCCACCTCGATCCAGTCCTTCTTCTTGACCGGACGACCGGGGTGGAACTGCCACTGGGTCTCGTCGAGCTGGGCGACGAAGCCGGCCACGCGCTTCTCGTCGTCCTTGTCGGCGAAGTGCGCGCCGAGGGTGCAGCAGCCCGTGTCGGGTGCGGTGTCGTAGATGCCCTGACAGCCCTGGCCGAAGATGCACATGAAGCTGCTCGTGAGCCAGGTCAGGTCGCACCGCATTATCTCGGTCTCGTCGGCCGGGTTGACGAACTCGACGAACGCGCGGGGGAACACCAGGTCGACCTCAGGCATAGCCGCAAGGCTACGGCTGCGCCGTGTCTCGCCAGGGCGGCGGTACCGTTGAGCCATGCGCTTGGGTGTCCTGGACATTGGTTCCAACACCGGTCACCTCCTGGTGGTCGACGCCCACGACGGTGCCGCGCCGCTTCCGGCTTTCTCGTACAAGCAGCCGCTGCGCCTAGCCGAGCACCTCGACGAGACCGGGGCCGTCTCCCAGACCGGCATCGACGCGCTGACCCAGTTCACTGCCGAAGCGCTGGTCGTCGCCGACGAGAAGGGCTGCGAAGAACTGCTGTCGTTCGCGACGTCAGCCGTGCGTGACGCGGGCAACTCCGAGGGTGTGCTGAGCCACGTGCGAGAACGCACCGGCGTCGACATCGCGGTGCTCTCCGGCGAAGACGAAGCTCGTCTCACGTTCTTGGCGGTGCGCCGATGGTTCGGCTGGTCGGCGGGCCGCCTCGCCGTCTTCGACATCGGAGGCGGCTCGCTCGAGATCGCCGCAGGCACCGATGAGCGGCCGGACGTCGCCTGGTCGCTGCCGCTGGGTGCGGCGCGGCTGGCCCGCTCGCTGGTCGACGTACAGCTCGATGACGAGGTACTCCAGACGATCCGCAAGCGGATCCGGGCCGAGATCGCCCGCGATGCTGGCAACTTGCTGCGGGCGGGAGCCACGCACCGGGCCGCCGCGACGTCCAAGACCTTCCGGTCGTTGGCACGGATCTGTGGTGCCGCCCCGTCGGCCGAAGGTGCCTTGGTCAACCGCAGCCTCCTGCTCGCCGACTTGCGCGAGTGGATTCCCAAGCTCGTCGTGATGACCGACGACGAGCTGGCCGAGCTGCCCGGGGTGTCGTCGAGTCGCACCCACCAGATCGTGCCCGGCGCCTTGGTGGCCGAGGCGTGCATGGACATCTTCGGCCTCGACGAGCTCGAGATCTGCCCGTGGGCGCTCCGCGAGGGCGTGATCCTCGAGCGGATCGACCGGTTCAGCGTGCAGTCGTGACCCGCATCGGGCTCTCGTCATCCTCGGTCTACCCCGAGTCGACCGCGCACGCCTTCACCTACGCCGCATCCCTGGGATACGACGCGGTCGAGGTGATGGTGGGGATCGACGCGCTGAGCCAGCAGACGTCCGCCATCAGGCAGCTGTCCGAGCACCACGGTGTGCCGGTTGTGGCCGTGCACGCCCCCACCCTGCTGCTCACCCAGCGGGTGTGGGGCACTGAGCCGTGGGGCAAGCTCGAACGATCG
Source organism: Nocardioides sp. (assembly GCA_049583775.1). GTDB lineage: Bacteria > Actinomycetota > Actinomycetes > Propionibacteriales > Nocardioidaceae > Nocardioides. Next base: position 2,836 of record JBAUWM010000053.1, on the reverse strand, counting down.
GCCGAGATGGCTCACGACGTCGGTGCCGAGGTGGTCGTGGTGCACCCGCCGTTCCGCTGGCAGCGCGACTACGCTCGCGACTTCGTCGACGGCGTCGCCTCGCTGGAGAACTCCACGGGCATCCGGTTCGCGGTCGAGAACATGTATCCGTGGCGGGCCACCAAGCGTCGCGGTGCCGAGATGTACCTGCCGGGCTGGGACCCATCGGCCGAGAACTACGCGAACACCACCATCGACCTGTCGCACGCCGCGATCGCGCATTCCGACGTGATCGAGATGGCCGAGCGGCTCGGCGACCGGTTACGGCACGTGCACCTGACCGATGGCAGTGGCTCGGCGAAGGACGAGCACCTCGTTCCCGGCCGGGGCGCGATGCGAGCTGGCGCGTTCCTCCAGCACCTGGCCCGGGTTGGTTTCGCGGGCGAGATCGTGGTCGAGATCAACACCCGGCGCTGCACCACACGTGCCGAGCGGGAGACCGATCTACGTGAGTCACTCGAGTTCGCCCGCGAACACTTCGTGGTGCCCACGGCCTGACTGAGCCCGGTTCCGGCCCGACGTAGCCTGAGCGCATGTCCTTGCTCCGCCAACCGATCCTCCTCATCGCTCGCAGCCGAACCATCAAGCGTCTCGTGAGCACGATGCCGGTGTCGTCGAGCATCGTCAGGAGCTATGTGCCGGGGGAGAACACCGGCGCTGCAGTCGAGGCGAGCGCCCGCCTGATCGACGACGACCTTCTGGTCACCCTCGACTTCCTGGGCGAGGACACGCTGGACGTCGAGCAAGCCGAGAACACGGTGAACGCCTACCTCGACCTCCTGCAGTCGCTGAGCAGCCGGGGACTGTCCCGTCGCGCCGAGGTGTCGGTGAAGTTGTCGGCCATCGGCCTGGCGCTGTCCGACGTGGGAGACAAGGTGGCGCTCGAGAACGCGCGCACGATCTGTCGCGCGGCGCGCAACGCTGGCACCACCGTCACTCTCGACATGGAGGACCACACCACCACCGATCGCACGCTCGCCGTGCTGCGCGACCTGCGCAAGGACTTCCCGGAGACCGGTGCGGTCGTGCAGTCCTACCTGCACCGCACCGAGGCCGACTGTCGGGCGCTGGCCCACGAGGGGTCACGGGTGCGGCTGTGCAAGGGCGCCTACAACGAGCCCGAGGAAGTCGCCTATCAGGATCGACTCGACGTTGACCGGGCCTACGTGCGCTGCCTGAAGGTGCTGCTGGGTGGGTCGGGTTATCCCATGATCGCCACGCACGACCCACGCATGATCGAGATCGCGGCCTCGCTGGCGAGCCGGTACGGCCGAGCGCCGGGCAGCTATGAGTTCCAGATGCTCTACGGCATCCGCCCAGAGGAGCAGCGCAGGCTGGCCAACTCGGGTGAGAGCGTGCGGGTCTATGTGCCCTACGGCCAGGAGTGGTACGGATACCTGATGCGTCGCCTCGCCGAGCGACCGCAGAACCTGTCATTCTTCGTGAAGTCCCTGATCTCCAAGAAGTGAGTGCATGAACACGAACCAGCAGACCGCGATCATCGGCGCGGGAGTGATGGGCGAGACCCTGCTCTCGGGCCTGGTGCGCGCCGGCCGCCGTGTCGACCAGCTGCTCGTCGGCGAGAAGCGTGCCGACCGGGCGCGTGAGTTGGAGGAGCGCTACGGCGTGGCCGTCGTGTCGAACCTCGACGCCGCCGCGAAGGCCGACACTCTCGCGTTGGTGGTCAAGCCGCAGGACATGGTCGACGTGCTCGACGAGATCGCACCAGTGCTGCGGCCCGGACAGCTGCTCGTCTCGTTGGCCGCCGGCATCACCACGACGACGATCGAGGCGCACGTGCCCGAGGGTGTGGCTGTCGTCCGCGTCATGCCCAACACGCCGGCGCTCGTCGATGAGGGCATGGCAGCCATCTCGCCCGGCTCGCACTGCTCCGAGGAACACCTGGCCGAGGCCGAGGCGCTGTTGTCTTCCGTGGGCCGGGTGGTGCGGATCCCCGAGCGCCAGCAGGACGCCGTCACTGCGATCTCCGGTTCCGGCCCGGCCTACATCTTCTTCGTCGTCGAGTCGATGATCGAGGCTGGCGTGCACCTCGGCCTTCCGCGTTCCACGGCTAGTGAGCTCGTCATCCAGACCCTGGTGGGCTCGGCCAAGATGCTGCGCGAGACCGGCACCCACCCGACCGTGCTCCGTGAGCAGGTGACCTCGCCGGGTGGCACCACGGCCTCGGCCTTGCGCGAGCTCGAGGTGCACAAGGTGCGTGCCGCTTTCCTGGCTGCGATGGAGGCTGCTCGCAACCGGTCGCGCGAGCTGGCCGAGGGCAGCTGATGAGCGCCCAGGCTGGTCTTCCCGACGTCCGATTCTGGTTCGATCCGGTCTGCCCGTTCGCGTGGATGACATCGAAATGGGTGCGCACCGTCCAAGCCCAGCGTGACTACGACGTCGAGTGGCGCTTCATCTCGCTGCGGCTGCTCAACGCTCACATCGACTACGAGAGCCACTTCCCGCCCGAGTACGAGGCCGGGCACACGGCGGGTCTCAAGATGCTGCGCGTGTGCGCCCACGTGCGCGACGAGCATGGTCCCGCAGCGGTCGCGGCCCTGTATCCCGCGCTGGGTGCTCGCAACTTCGACCAGCCTCCGGGTTCGTTCGACCCGGCACAGCCGGGCGCCTTGGTCGAGCTCGTCTCGGCTGCCCTGACCGAGGTCGGCCTGCCCGGCGCCTTGGTCGAGCACCTCGACGACACCACCCGTGACAAGCAGATCCAGGCCGAGACCGACGAGGCGCTCGCCCTGACCGGCAAGGATGTCGGCACGCCCATCCTGCACATCGCGCCTCC
>JBAUWM010000052.1:0-20907 GCA_049583775.1 Nocardioides sp. | reverse complement strand
GTCTCAAGGAGTTGGGCATCTTTGGTCTGATGATCCCCGAGGAGTACGACGGTCTCGGTGAGTCGCTGCTCACCTACGCGCTCTGCGTGGAGGAGATCGCGCGCGGCTGGATGAGCGTCTCCGGCGTGATCAACACACACTTCATCGTCGCCTACATGCTGATGCAGCACGGTACCGAGGAGCAGAAGAAGAAGTACCTGCCCAAGATGGCGATCGGCGAAGTGCGCGGCGCGTTCTCGATGTCCGAGCCTGGCCTTGGCTCCGACGTCTCTGCCATCAAGACCAAGGCCACCAAGAACGACGACGGCTACGAGATCACCGGCCAGAAGATGTGGCTGACCAACGGCGGCACGTCGACCCTGGTCGCCACCCTGGTCAAGACCGACGAGGGCCATGACGACTCAGCCTCGGTCTACAAGAGAATGACGACATTCTTGCTGGAGAAGGAGCCCGGCTTCGGCGAGACCGCTCCCGGCCTGACCATCCCCGGCAAGATCGACAAGATGGGCTACAAGGGCGTCGAGACCACCGAGATGGTGCTGGAGAAGCACCAGGTGTCGGCCGACCAGATCCTCGGCGGCGAGCCCGGCAAGGGCTTCTACCAGATGATGGACGGCGTCGAGGTGGGTCGCGTCAACGTCGCAGCCCGCGCCTGCGGCATCGCCAATCGCGCCTTCGAGCTCGGCATCGCCTACTCCCAGCAGCGCGAGACGTTCGGCAAGCCGATCGCTGAGCACCAGGCGATCCTGTTCCGTCTCGCCGAGATGGCCACCAAGGTCGAGACGTCGCACGCGATGATGGTTCGTGCGGCCCGGCTCAAGGACAAGGGCCAGCGCAACGACGTCGAGGCAGGCATGGCCAAGATGCTCGCGGCCGAGTACTGCAACGAGGTCGTCCAGGACTCCTTCCGCATCCACGGCGGCTACGGCTACTCCAAGGAGTACGAGATCGAACGTCTCTACCGCGAGGCCGCCTTCATGCTGATCGGCGAGGGCACCGCCGACATCCAGAAGATGATCATCGGCCGCTCGCTGCTCAAGGACTACAAGCTGAAGGGCTGACCCGGGTGGACCTCGACGCGGCGCTGCGCACCCAAGCGCAGGCCTGCGTCGACCTCGGCTCGGCGATGTACGGCGACCTGTTGGAACGTGTTGCCGATGACGTCGCAGCTGGCGGGCCGGCCGCCGGGGTGCTGGCCGGACACGAGCGGGCTCCCGGACCCAGCGCCGTTGCCCTGCGTCTGGCCGGCTCGGTGCACCGACTGGTGCTGGAGCGGCGCGCCGGGGCGCTGGCCGCCTACTACCCGAGCGTGGGTGGCACCTGGGAGCCTGAGGGCGGCTGGGCAGCGTTCCGCGACCTGCTCGCCGAGCAGCCCGACGCGGTGCAGGAGTGGCTCGACCGGCCGCCTCAGACCAACGAGGTTGGCCGCGCCGCGGCGTTGATGGGTGGGTTGCTCGCCTTGGCGTCGCCGCTGCCCCTTCGCTTGCGCGAGATCGGGTCGTCCGCTGGGCTCAACCTGCTCGCTGACCAGTTCCGCTACGTCGCAGACGACGGGCGTACGTGGGGTGCGGCTGACTCGCCTGTCGTGCTCGACCCGGCCTGGATGGGCCGATTCGTTGCCGACCTGCCCTGGTCCGGGGTGCACGACCGGGTCGGCAGCGACGTGATGCCCCTCGACGTGACCACGACCGAGGGACGGTTGGCCCTCACCGCATACGTCTGGCCGGACCAGCAGCAGCGCCACGAGCGCCTGAGGGGTGCCCTGCACCTCGCGCAGCAGGCGCCGCCCGAGATCCGACAGCTTCCCGCCGGCGACTTCGTGGACGAGCTCGATCTGGTCGACGGCACCACCACGGTGCTGTGGCACTCGGTGATGTGGCAGTACCTCGAACCGGGTGAGCAGGAGCGTGTGACGGCGCGCATCTCTTCACTGGGTGCAGAGGCCACCCACGACCGAGCTTTCGCCCACCTGGTGCTGGAGCCCCGGCGGCGGAGCCAGGGCTGCGACCACGAGTTCGTCGTGGTGCTGCAGAGTTGGCCAGGGGGAGAAAGCCGGATCCTCGGCACGGCCCCGGGCCATGGGGTCCCGACGCGCTGGGAGTGAGCGCGATGCGCCCAGGCGCAGTCGATAGCGTGCCCTCATGGCCGACCACCTGGTGCTGCACGCAGGACTGATGAAGTCCGGCACCAGCCACCTGCAGGCTCTGCTGTTCGCCAACCAAGCACACTTGGCCGATCGAGGCGTGCTGGTGCCGGGGGAGACGTGGGCCGACCAGGCGAAGGCTGTGCGGCATGCACTGTCCACCGCGCGCGGAAGCCGTTGGTGGGACTCGCTGGTCACGCAGGTGCGTGAGCACTCCGGGGTGGCGGTCATCTCGATGGAGTACTTGGGCCCGGCCCCGGCAGGTCGCGTGCGCGAGCTCCTAGCCCAGCTCGGCGATCCCGCTGTCCGCGTGGTCTTCACCGCTCGCGACCTCAACCGCACCCTGGCCTCGATGTGGCAGGAGACCGTGCAGAACGGCCACGCGTGGACGTGGGAGCAGTACGTGGCCGACGTTCAGGCGATGGCGCCGACCGTGCGTACAGGACCGCTGGATCGTTCGACGCCGGGCGGCGCCTTCTGGCGGCGGCAGGGCGTGGCGCGGATCGTGCGCACCTGGTGCGAGGTCGTGGGCACAGAACAGGTCTCGTTCGTGACGGTGCCTCCTCCGGGCGCTCCGGGAAAGGTGCTGGCCGAGAGGTTTCGAGACGCGCTCGGTCTTGACCTCGACCTCACCCTCGAGGTGCCCCGCAGCAATGAGTCGCTGGGGCTGGCCTCGACCCTCGTGCTTCGTCGGCTCAACGAACTGCTCGACCAGCGCGGCATGGTTTTTCCCGAGGGCGCTCACGTGCGCAAGCACCTCCTGTCGAAGACCGTGCTCGCCGCTCGCCGAGGCGAAGAGCCTGCGCTGGGCCTCCCGGTCTCCGACTGGGTGCGTGTCGAGGCCGCTGCGGCGACAGCGAAGTTGCAACGTCTCGGCGTACGACTCGTTGGAGACTGGGGCGACCTAGACCCGGTCCCGGTGGCGGGGATCGATCCGCAGGCCATCGATCAGACTGCTGTGACCGACGCGGCCCTCCACGCGCTGGCCTCGCTCGTTGTGGAGCACGTCCGGTCGGGCGTGACGCACAACTCGGCGCCAAAGGGCGCGTAAGTCGGCGCCGAGTTGCGGCGAGGCAATATCGTCTGGGCGACCACGCCCGCGAGGGACCCACTGCTCAAGGAGATCCCGGCATGCGCTCTGCCCGATGGTTGGTCGGCAGCATGCTGGTCGTGCTGCTGAGCGCCCTCGTGCCTCCCGCACTTTCGGTGGGTGCCGAACCGGTGCCCGTCAGGGATCGGGGCGCGTTCACCCCCGCCGACGGTGTGCTCTTCAGCAACCCAGGGAGTCGCGATCCGCGACAGATCCTCACGCACGTGATCAAGACGGTCCGGAGCACGCCCCGCGGCGAGATGATTCGGATCGCGGTGTGGAACTTTGACGATCGGCCAACCGCCGATGCCTTGGTGCAGGCATTCCGTCGCGGCGTCACAGTTCAGCTGGTGGTAGCCGGCTCGGTCGACAGCGCCAGCTTCCGCACCGTGGCCGCTGAGCTCAACCAGAAGAAGCGTGACGTCAGCTTCGCCATCAAGTGCAAGGGCGCGTGTCGCAGCAGCCGCAAGGTGATGCACTCCAAGATCTTTCTGTTCAGCAAGACCGGCCGGGCCACCCACGTGAGCATGTTCGGGTCGTCGAACCTCACCACCCCGGCGGCCAACCGGCAGTGGAACGACCTGGTCACCGTCTCGGCCGAGCCGCTCTACGACTTCTTCGTGCAAACGTTCATCGAGTACGCCCTGGACACTCCCGTTGCGCGTCCCTACGTGCGTGAGGACATCGGGCGCTACCGCGTCTACCTCTATCCATCGGGCCCGGAGCGCAGCCCGATCTTCGACGAGCTCGGCCTGGTGGAGTGCAGCGGCGCCTCGGGTCAGCCAGGCGGGCGCACAACGGTGCGGATCGCGGTCGCCGGCTGGTTCGATGCCTATGGCGAGAAGATCGCCCGCCGGGTCCGTGCCCTGTGGGACCAGGGTTGTGACGTCAAGATCATCACGACTCTCGCGGGGCGCGGAGTCAACCGGACCCTTCGGTCGACCAGGGGTCGCGGCCCGGTCCCGATCCGGCAGCTCGAGGTCGACAACGACGGCGACGGCATTGCTGAGCGCTACCTGCACATGAAGGCGATCGCCATCACCGGCGTCTTCGACGGCGACCGGAGGGCCAAGGTCGTGCTCACCGGCTCGCCGAACTGGAGCACCACGGCGTCGACGTCCGACGAGATCCTGGTCCGGATGACGAAGACTGGCGGCCTGGCGGCCACCTACCAGCGCTGGATCGACAGCCTCTATGCATCGCCATCAGCACACCTGCGGGTCAGCCCCGCCCGCCCTGTCCACGCCAGCAGGGGTGCGGATCCAAAACTCTCGCCATGACTGGGTTATCTTGCTTTCGCCTTGTCAAAGGCACCGCAGCTCACCGATCCACGTCGTGCTGCTGGCTCGGCCCATCTTGTCTCACGAGGAGTTCCCGCATGCGTGCTGCCCGCTTGGCTGTCGGAGGCGCCCTGGTCGGCCTGGTCGCCACGATGGCGGCTGTGCCGGCCGTGGCCCAGACGCAGCCGACCTCAGCCTCGCTCTCAACATCGGTGCTGACCGATGGAACCCTCGGCAGGTCGGGCGTGACGCCCGCCGCGCGTCGCAAGCCGCAGGGGTTCATTCCCGACAAGGGCGTGCTGCTCAGCAACCCCTACGCGAGCAACCGGCGCGAGATCCTCACCCGCGTGATCCAGACGATCAAGAACACCGCCAAGGGGCAGACCGTGCGGATCGCGGTCTGGAACTTCGCCGACCCGCCGACGACGAAGGCCCTGGTGCGCGCTGACCAGCGCGGCGTCAACGTGCAGCTCGTCGTGGCGGGCAGCGTCGTCGGCCCGCAGTGGGAGGCCGTCAAGGCGCAGCTGAACCGCAACAAGTCGGACGACAGCTTCGCGGTCAAGTGCAAGGGCGCCTGCCGTAGCCGGGCCAAGATCATGCACTCGAAGGTCTTCTTGTTCAGCCGGGTCCGCTCGGTCAAGAACATCAGCATGTTCGGCTCTGCCAACCTGACGACTCCTGCAGGAAACCGGCAGTGGAACGACATGGTGACCACCTACTCGCCCCAGCTCTACGACTACTTCGTGACCATGTTCGACGAGTACGCCAAGGACAGGCGGGCCAAGAAGGTCTACCAAGAGGTTGACCTGGGGCACGACCGCGTCTACCTCTACCCGACGGGCAAGGACCGTAACCCGATCCGCGACGAGCTCCGACTGGTGCGCTGCAATGGTGCAAAGGGGATGCCGGGAGGGCACACGAAGATCAGGATCGCCATCGCGGGCTGGTTCGACGACTACGGCACCCAGATCGCCAAGCGGGTGCGCCGACTCTGGGAACAGGGCTGCGACGTCAAGATCATCACCACCTTGGCCGGGCGGGGAGTGAACCGCACGCTGAAGTCGGGTCGCGGGCGCGGCCCGGTCCCGATCCGCCGACTCGAGGTCGACAACAACGGTGACGGCGTTGCTGAGCGCTACCTGCACATGAAGGCGATCGCCATCACCGGTGTCTTCGACCGCAACCCCCGGGCCAAGGTGGTCATCACCGGCTCGCCGAACTGGAGCGCCCGGGCGGCCCGCTCCGATGAGGTCCTGGTCCGGCTCGCGAGGGCCGGAGGGATGGCGCTGAAGTACCAGCGCCACGTCGACAACCTGTTCAGCTCGCCGTACACGCACACCAACCCGCCGTCCCAGGGCACGACCGACCTCAACGCCCGAGGCCTTGCCCCGGTCCGACTGAGCCCGCGCGAGTTCTACCGACTGGGTGACCGACTGCCCTCCTGGTACGAGCTCGACTGATCTGGGGTACTGAGATTGGGCGGCTTCCGACCCGACATCCAGGGCCTCCGGGCGCTGGCGGTGCTCCTCGTCGTCGTCGATCACGCCGACATCGGGCCTCTGCACGGAGGTTTCATCGGGGTCGACGTGTTCTTCGTGATCTCGGGCTTCCTGATCACCGGGCTGCTGCTGTCCGAGGCCGATCGCCAGGGCCGGATCAGCCTGGCTGGCTTCTACGCTCGTCGTGCCAAGCGGATCCTGCCCGCCGCGACCCTCGTGCTCGCCACGACCGTCGCAGCTGGCTACTTCCTGCTCAACGGCATCGTGGCGCTCCAGCTGTTCAAGGACTCGGTCTGGGCCACCTTCTTCGCCGCGAACATCCAGTTCGCCCGCATCGGCGTCGACTACAACGCCCAAGAGGCGGCCACCTCGCCGATCCAGCACTACTGGTCGCTGGCCGTCGAGGAGCAGTTCTACCTGGTGTGGCCTGTGGTGGTGCTGGCGTTGGTGTGGGCCTTCCGTCGGCGCGGTCGCGACCGCCGGGCGATCATCACGGCGATCACGGCGATCAGCGTGGCCTCGTTCGCCTACGCTCTCTGGTACGTCGGCGCCGAGCCCAAGGCGGCCTACTTCTCGACCCCGGCGCGGGCCTGGGAGCTCGGTGCGGGTGCCGCCACCGCGGCACTGATGACGCGTGTCGTCCGGTTGCCCGGGTCGCTCCTCGCCGGGTTGTCGTGGCTGGGTCTGGCGTTGGTGGGCATCGGCGCGCTCCTCCTTGATTCGCAGACCAAGATGCCCGGCCTACCGGCCTTGCTTCCGGTGGTGGGCACGGTGCTGCTGCTTGCCGGTGGCGTCGGCGCGGCCCGATGGGGACCGCAGGCGATCTTGAGTCTGGCCCCAGCCCGCTGGATCGGTGACCGGTCGTACTCCTACTACCTGTGGCATTGGCCGGCACTGATCATCATGGCCGAGGTCTGGGACGAGAAGCCGGCTGGGTGGAGCGGCCTGCTGGTCGCCGCCGTCGCCCTGGGAGTCTCCGACCTGACCTACCGGTTCGTCGAGAACCCCTTCCGCCGAGCCCGCTTCTTCCGCCCCACGTGGAGCGGCATCGCGCTCTACCCGGCCTCAGTCGCTGTCCTCGGGCTGGTGGTGTTCGCCAGTCACACCGCCCTCGACTCGCGGTTCTCCCAGAAGCAGCCCGCCATCTCCGTGGCTGCCTACGGCCAGACCGCCAGCGATGGTGCCGAGTTCTCCGACGACGCCACCGTCGCGCTGGTCGAGGCCTCGGTGCGCGCGGCGCAGAACGGGGTGACAATCCCGAATCCCCTGAAGCCCGCGGCGCTCGGGCTGGCTGAGTTCGTGGCCGCCGACCTCGAAGGGTGTGAGTACTTCGCACTGCCCGACCCGATGCCGCTGTGCCGTCGGGGAGATCCGGACTCCGACAAGGTGATCGTCGCGGTCGGCGACTCGCACATGCGGCACTGGATTCCCGCGATCGACGTGATCGCTTCTCAACGCGGTTACGCCGCCTACTACTTCGTGCTGCAGGGTTGCACGCCTGCGCTGGTCCAGCCGTGGACGCCGATCCGCGACGAGCCTGACGAGGACTGCGTCTTCTTCCACGAGTGGACTCAGCAGCAGATCCAAGAGCTCGAGCCGGATGTCGTGATGATGGCGACCGACACGCAGAAGGCCTACGTCACGCCCGAGGGCGTGAAGGTGGGTGACAACAAGGTCATCGCCTCGCTCATCGAGCAGGGCATGGTCGACCGGATCGAGTCGGTCGCGCCCTACACCGACCGCGTCATCGTCCTGGCGGACCCGCCACGGCTCCAGTTCGACCCGGCGATCATCTCCGAGCGAGGCGCCACGCTCGCCGACGGCTTGTCCGATCCCCAGCCACGCTCGATGATGATGCGCCGAGCGGTGAAGGCTGCGACCAAGACGGTCAGCCGTCAGGTCAAGCAGCGCCCAGCCTCCGAGCTGGGCGCCCTGGCCGACCTCGAGGTCGACTACGTCGAGACGCGGCAATGGTTCTGCGCTTATGACCTGTGTCCGGTGGTGATCGGCGACTACATCACCCACCGCGATCGAGGGCACATGACCTTGGAGTACTCCCGGTTTCTCACCCGCCCGCTGAGCCGCGAGCTCGCCCTGGACTGACCCTGACCACGTCGAGGCGATATCGCCTCGACGTCGCCACCACGACGATGACAAGGTGGTGGTGCGAAACCCGACCGCGAGTGGAGGACCCCATGGCTGACGCTGAATCCCAGAACAACGCCAACGACGACCTCAAGGCCAAGATGCGCGAGGCGCTCGACCGCAAGAACACCAAGGAGAAGGGCGTCCACCAAGACGGTCCGCTGCACGAGAAGGCTCACGGCTCTGAGGTGGTCGGCGGCGCCGGCTTGAAGATGCACCGACGCAAGTCGGGCTGAGATTCCCTGACCTGAAGGAACTGATGAGCAAGACGAACGCTGGCAACTTCTTCGAGGACTTCGCGGTCGGCCAGGTGATCGAGCACGCCACGCCGCGCACGATCACCGAGGGCGACCGAGCCCTCTACGGCGCCCTCTACCCCACCCGGTTTGCGGTGCCGTCGTCGGCGCAGTTCGCGGCAGCGGTCGGGCTAGCCGGCGCACCGGTCGAGGAGTTGATTGCCTTTCACGTGGCGTTCGGCAAGACCGTGCCCGACGTGTCGCTCAACGCGGTGGCCAACCTCGGCTACGCGGAGTGCCGATTCCATCGGCCGATCGTGACTGGGGACACCCTGCGCACCCGCTCCGAAGTCATCGGGCTGAAGCAGAACTCCAACGGCAAAAGCGGCGTGGTCTACGTGCGCTCGACCGCTACCGACCAGCACGGCGACGTCGCGCTCGAGTGGGCCCGCTGGGTGATGGTTCACAAGCGCGACCACGATGCCCCGGCCCCCGAGACGGTCGTGCCCAGCCTCGCAGATGCCGTCGACGTGGCCGACCTGGTGCTGGCCGAGGGGCTCGACTTCAGCACCTATGACTTCGCTGCCGCAGGTGAGCCACACCGCTTCGACGACTACGAGGTCGGCGAGAAGATCGATCACGTCGACGGTGTCACGCTCACCGATGCCGAGCACATGCTGGCCACCCGGCTGTGGCAGAACACGGCCAAGGTGCACTTCAACACCGAGGCGCGTCCCGACGGACGCCGCCTCGTCTATGGCGGGCACGTCATCTCGCTGGCCCGAGCACTGTCGTTCAACGGCCTGGCCAACGCCCAGCTGATCGCCGCGATCAACGCGGGCGCACACGCTGCGCCCGCCTTCGCGGGCGACACCGTCTACGCCTGGTCAGAGGTACTCGACAAGGCCGAGACCCCGGCCCCGGGCGTCGGAGCCCTGCGGCTGCGCCTGGTCGCCACCTCGGGCCGAGACGAGTCCATGACTCTGCGCGGCGACGACGGAAAGTACGCCGCCCAGGTACTCCTCGACCTTGATCTCTGGGCGCTCGTTCCGCTCTGACTCTGCGATCTTCCGGAGGCTCCAGTTCGGGGCATGCCGAGCGTGGGTTTCTGCCACGATGCGCGCATGGCACGCACAGGTCAGCAGCTCAGGCAGCGCACCGCAAAGGCGATGGCGGCTCGCAATACCAACGCCACCAGGCCCACCCGGACGCCGCAGTCGAACCTGGGTGACCGGCTCCGGTACGCCTTCGACAACTCGATGTCGCGCGGCACGCCGGCGCTCATTGCCTGGCTGACCGCAGCCACCCTCGTGCTGATCATCGTGTTCTCGTTGATCAGCACGCTCTTTCGGCTGCGCGGCTCCAGCGACCCGGTTGATGACTTCTGGGACGAGATGTTCGCCAGCCTCCTGCACGCCCTCGACCCCGGCACGATCGGTGGGGACGTCGGCAGCTGGAGGTTCCTGTTGACGATGCTCGCGCTCACCATCGCTGGTCTGTTCATCGTCAGTGCCCTGATCGGGGTCATCGCCGCGGGGATCGACGAAAAGCTCGCCGAGCTGCGGCGCGGGCGCTCGATCGTGCTGGAGACCGACCACACGGTGATCCTGGGGTGGTCCGACTCGATCTTCACCATCATCTCCGAGCTGACCATCGCCAACGAGAGCCGCAAGAAGCCCGTCGTCGTGGTGCTCGCCGACCGCGACAAGGTCGAGATGGAGGACGACATCCGAGCCAAGGTGCCTGACCTGCGCGGTACTCGGGTGATCTGCCGGTCCGGGTCGCCGATGGATATCGACGACCTTCGACTCTCGAGCCACACCAGCGCCCGGTCGGTGATCCTGTTGGCCCCGGCGGGGTCCGACGACCCCGACAGCGAGGTCATCAAGACGTTGCTCGCCCTCACGCACGAAGGCGGCGACGGGCCCGGCATCGTCGCGGAGATCCGCAACCCCACCAACCTCGAGGCAGCGCGTCTGGTCGGCACCGAGCGCACCACCCTGCTCGACATTCGCGACACCGTCGCCAAGCTGCTCGTGCAGACCTCGCGCCAGTCCGGCGCCGCGGCGGTCTACACCGAGCTCTTCGACTACGACGGCGACGAGATCTACTTCCTGGAGGGTCACTCGCTCGGCTCGGGCACCTACGGCGAGGCACAGCATGCGTTCGAGTCAGCCTCAGTCATCGGTGTCATCGACGATGGACAGCCTGTGCTCAACCCGCCCGCTGCCACGCTGATCGGCAACCGCACCCTGGTGGTGGTCGCGGCCGACGACGGCGATCTCGATGGCCAGCGACTGACCACAACGACGCCCGACCTGACGGCGCTGGGCACCGAGGTAGCTGGTGAGGAGGTCGCGACCCAGGCCTTGCTCATCGGGTGGAACGAGCGGGCGACGATCGTGCTGCGCGAGCTCGACAAGTACGCAGCACCCGGATCGAGCCTGACGGTGCTGACCTCGTTCGGCGATCCGGTCATCCCCGACCTCGCGAACTTGGCGGTCACCGTCGAGGTAGGCGCCACCACCGATCGACAGACGCTAGACCGGCACGTCATCGCCGGACTCGACCAGATCATGGTGCTCTGCTACTCCGAGCACCTTGCCCAGCAGGCTGCCGACGCACGGACTCTCGTGACCCTGCTGCACGTTCGCGACATCATGGGTCGCCTCGACCTGACCGCGCCGGTCGTCACCGAGATGCTCGACGACCGCAATCGGGTGCTGGCCCAGGTCGCGCACGTCGACGACGTGGTCGTGAGTGGCGAGATCGTCAGTCTGCTCGTCACCCAGCTCTCCGAGGACAACCGCCTCGATGCCGTCTTCGGGCAGCTGCTCGGCGACCAGGGCAGCGAGATCTATCTGCGCCCGGCCGAGTGGTACGTGCAGGCAGGCGAGCGCAGCTACGCAACTGTCGTGGCCGGGGCCACGCGACGCGGCGAGACCGCCATCGGCTTCAAGTCCGGCAGCTCGGTGGTGGTCAACCCAGCCAAGTCGACGCTGCTCTCGGTCGGTCCGGGCGACCGAGTCGTCGTGCTGGCGGAGACCTGATCCTGCCCTCGAGGAGGCATCCTCTTGACGGCTCGCCCGCTCCAGGACGACGGTAGGCGCCATGTCGCTGTCGGTCGGGTGTCCCCGCTGCCCGGCTCCGGTGGCCGAGGTCAGCTCGGCGTGGGTCTGCGTCGAGCACGGTGAGATCGAACCGCTCTGGCGACCTTCCGAGGTGACCTACACCGCCTTCGGCGAACACCTTCGTCGGTCGCGCTCGCTACCCACCTACCTTCCGTGGCCGCTGAGTCCCGGCTGGAGCGTCACTGACTTCGCGGTCGTCGGGGGCGACCCGGACCGCGCGCGAGCCACGATGACCTGCTGCTCGGGAACCAGCGCGCTCGACGGTCCGGTCGACGTCATCGTGGTCACCGAGGAGGCCGGCACCGGCCTCGGCTCACGCATCGCGGGCACCGAGCACGAAGATCCCGGGGCGGAGGTGGGCCAGGGCTCCCCGAGCGTGCGCGTCCGGATCGATCACCAGGTCGTGCCGCTTTGGCCGGTGTCGACCAGTGCCTCTGACACCGAGTGGGACCGATCGGTCGTGGCAGGGGAGGCTCAAGGACGGTGGCTGTGGATGGTGCTGCGTCCAGCATCAGCGATTCTGCTGCTCCGTGACGACTGGATCCTCCGCGATACCTCGCGCTCGGGGCCGCATCTGGTCGAGCTGCCCTTCGGCGGACCAGCACCAGCCTGGTGACAGGCGAGGCTTAGGTTCGAGGCGTGCGCATCGACCTCCATACCCACTCGCTGGCCAGTGACGGCACGCAGACCCCTGGCGACGTCGTCCGCGCTGCCGCTGCGGCCGGCCTCGACGTCGTGGCGCTCACCGACCACGACACGACAGCCGGGTGGGACGAGGCTGTCGCAGCGGCGCAGGTCGAAGACGTGAGTCTGGTGCGCGGCATCGAGGTCAGCACCCGGTACCGCGGCCGCGGGGTGCACCTCCTCGCCTACCTGCCCGACCCGACCTACCCGCCTCTGCAAGCGAAGCTCGCTCGCATCCTCGAGGGTCGCGCCAACCGGATCCCCGAGATGCTCGATCGACTCGCGCGCTACGCCGACATCCACCTCACCGTCGACGACGTGCGCGCCGCCAACCCAGGTACGTCGGTGGTCGGTCGCCCGCACGTTGCGGATGCGATCGTTGCGGCCGGGCACGCCACCGACCGGAGCGACGTGTTCGACCGTCTGGTCGGACAGGGCGGACCGGCCTACGTCGACCGCTACGCGGCACCGCTCACCGAGATGATCCAGGCGGTGGCCGGGGCTGGGGGAGTGACGGTGGTCGCCCACGCGTGGGGGCGCCATGGACCGGCTGGCCTCACGGAGGCTGACGTCGCCCACCTGGCCGACCAAGGACTGGCCGGACTGGAGGTCGATCACCAGGACCACGACGACGTCGCACGCGAGCGACTGCGGGCCATCGCCCGCGACCTCGGCCTGGTGGTCACGGGGGCGAGCGACTACCACGGCCTGGGGAAGGTCGACCACGACCTGGGCTGCAACACGACCAGCCCCGACGACTACGCACGCCTGCTCGAGCTTGCAGCAGCCTCAGCCGTGCGCGCGGGTCGGGCCGTCCCCGAGGTCGTCAGCTGAGCCGCTACTTGCGGCCGATCGACTGGTAGGCCTGCAGGGCCCGGCTCGGGATCAGCTTGGTCAGCCCTGCGATTGCCTTGTAGTGGGCGCCCGGGATCGAGTACACCCGCCCCTTGTCGAAGTCCTTGAGCGCGCTGGAGACGAGGAAGTCGACGTCGAGCCACATGAACCCGGTGCCGGGCTTGACCTCCATCCGAGTGTGGAACTCGGTCTTGGTGAAGCCTGGGCACAGCGCCATGACGGTCACGCCCTGGCTGCGGTACTCGTGCGCCGCCCACTCGCTGAAGCTGTTGACCCACGCCTTGGCAGCCCCGTACGTGCCTCGCGGCAGGAAAGCGGCCACGCTCGACACGTTGATGATGCCGCCGCTGCCTCGTGCGGTCATCGGGCCCAGGGCCGCGTGGGTGAGTCGTAGGACGGCGGTGACCAGCACGTCGAGCATGGCGTGCTCCTCGTCGACCGGGTTGTCGAGGAAACGCTTCTTGAGACCGAATCCAGCGTTGTTGACCAGCAGGTCGATCGGCCGGGCTGGATCGGCCAACCGCGACTCCACCTGAGCCAGCTGTTCCGGCTTCACGAGGTCGGCCACGAGAACCTCGACGGCCACGCCGTGGGCGGTCGTGAGCTCAGTGGCGACCTCACCGAGCCGGCTGGCGTCGCGGGCCACCAGCACCAGGTCGTGCCCGCGTGCGGCGAGCTGGGTGGCGAAGGCATGACCGATTCCGGCGGTGGCGCCGGTGACGAGTGCGGTGGGCATGGTGCCCAGTCAACCAAAGTCGGCCGGTCGTGCACCGCCGGGCTGGGCGGGTGCGGCATCATGGTCTCGATGACCACCACCCTCGCGATCGCCAACCAGAAGGGTGGCGTCGCCAAGACCACGAGTGTTGCCTCGATCGGGGCTGCCCTGGCCGAGCTCGGGCACTCCGTCCTGCTGGTCGACCTCGATCCACAGGCCTGCCTCACCTTCTCGCTCGGCATCGACCCCGAAGACCTTGAGCTGTCGGTGCACCACGTGCTCACCAAGGGGCTGCATCCCAGCGAAGTCATCGTCGAGACCGACGACGGCGTGGCCCTGCTGCCCGCCACCATTGAGCTGGCCCGCGCCGAGGCCGACCTGCTCACTCGTACCGGTCGTGAGCACGTGCTGCGCACGATGCTCGAGGATCTCGCGGCCAAGGACGTGCACTACGACTGGGTGCTGCTCGACTGCCCACCGTCGCTGGGGGTGCTCACCGTGGCTGCGCTGACGGCGGCCGACGGCGTGCTGATTCCCCTGCAGTGCGAGACGCTGTCGCACCGTGGTGTGGGTCAGTTGCTCGACACGGTGCACGACGTGCGGCGCTTCACCAACCGCGACCTCGAGGTGTGGGGTGTGCTCCCCACGTTGTACGACGGGCGCACGACGCACGCCCGCACGGTGCTCGAGACGATCTCCGACACCTACGAGCTCGACGTCATCGAGCCTGCTATCCCCAAGACCATCAAGTTCGCCGAGGCTCCCGCGGCCGGTCGATCGATCCTCGCGACCAGCCGCTCGAGCAAGGGTGCCGTCGCCTACCGCGAGGTGGCGACCAACCTCGTCGCCCGGGCCGCCCGCGGGTCATGAGCAGGCACCGCGCGGGGCCCCCGCCTCGGGTACGTCCGCGCTACGGACGCATCGCCGTGCTCGGGGTCTCGGTCGTGACGACGGCGGTCGGCCTGCTGGGCGGCGTCGGGGTGCTGCCGTCGGTGGCTGGCGCCGACCCACGAGTCGAGCAGGCACGTGAGCAAGCTGTCGACCCGGTCGTCGCTCCCGTGACCACCGACGTGCAGGACGACCTGCGCAAGGGCCTCGCCGTGCTCAACGAGACCATGGTCGAGCCGCCCGCGACCAAGCCCGAGGTGCGCCGGGTGGCCACGGCCCCAGATCAGACTGGCAGCGGCCGCCGGGTCGTGTTCAGCCAGACAGAGCAACGCGTCTGGCTGGTCGAGGACGACGACCAGGTGCGCCGTAGTTACCGCGTGTCGGGCAGCCTGACCGACAACCTCGGGCCGGGCACCTATCAGGTCTACTCGCGCTCGGAGAATGCCGTCGGCATCGACGACTCCGGCACCATGCAGTGGTTCGTGCGCTTCACCCAGGGGCCGTCAGGTGCTGCGATCGGGTTCCACTCGATCCCCATCGACGACGGAGCCCCGGTGCAGTCGAAGTCGCAGCTCGGGACGCCGCAGTCCCACGGGTGTATCCGTCAAAAAATGATCGACGCGAAGTCCCTGTGGGAATTCGCGCCGATCGGTACGACGGTCGTCGTCGTCTGAGCTCAGCCGTCGGTCGCCGGAGCAGCAGCGCTGCCCTGGTCGCTGGCACCACCGGATCCGCCACTGCGGCGACGACGTCGGTTGCGGTTACCGCTCGCCGAGCGGGTCTCGCTACCGCCGTTAGCCGCGACCGGAGCGGCCGTGTCGGCTGACCCGGCTTCGCTGGTCACCGTCTGACCACCACGGGTGCGGGTCCGGTTGCGGTCGCGGTTACGCGCCGGTCGGTCACCACCCTCAGATCGTCGCTCGGGCCGGTCGGTGCGCGGCTTGCGCTCGACCGGTGCTGCGTCGACGACGCGGCCCTTCGTGCCCGGGGCGATGCCCTGGTCGTGGTACAGGTGCTCGCTGGTGGAGTAGGTCTCCTGCGGCTCGTCGAACGGCAGGTCGAGGGTCTTGTTGATCATCTTCCACCGGTGCAGGTCGGCCCAGTCCACGAACGTGATGGCCGTGCCCGAGGCTCCCGCGCGCCCGGTGCGGCCGATGCGGTGCACGTAGGTCTTGTCGTCCTCGGGGCAGGTGTAGTTGATGACGTGAGAGACGCCGCGCACGTCGATGCCGCGGGCCGCGACGTCGGTGGCCACCAGCACCCGGATCTTGTCCTCACGGAACTTGTTGAGCGCCTTCTCGCGCGCCACCTGTGCCATGTCGCCGTGCAACGGGCTGGTCGGGAAGCCTCGCTCGGCCAGGTCGTCGGCTACCCGCTGCGCCTGACGCTTCGTGCGGGTGAACACGATGATCTTCTCGGCGTCCTCGGCCTGCAGCACGCGGCCGATGATCTCGGGCTTGTCGAGGTCGTGGGCCTGGTAGATGAACTGAGCAGTCGCGGGCACCATCGAGGTGTCGTAGGACGACTCGGCCCGGATGTTCATCGGGTGTCGCATGTGCGTGCGGGCCAGCGACACGATCGCAGCGGGCATCGTGGCCGAGAACAGCATCGTCTGGCGGGTCTCGGGGGTGAGTCGCAAGATCCGCTCCACGTCGGGCAGGAAGCCGAGGTCGAGCATCTCGTCGGCCTCGTCGAGCACCAGCGCGTGCACGTGGGAGAGGTCGAGGGCCTTGCGGTTGGCCAGGTCGATCAGACGACCGGGGGTGCCGACGACGATGTCGACGCCCGACTCCAGCGCATCGAGCTGCCCGTCGTAGCCCACGCCGCCGTAGACGGTCAGCACGCGCAGCCCGCGGTCCTTGCTGGCGAGGTCGAGGTCGCTGGAGACCTGGAGCGCGAGCTCGCGGGTCGGAGCGACGATCAGCGCCTGTGGCTTGCCCTGGGGCAGGTCGACGTAGTCGGGATCGCGCGGCGACACGCTGCGCTGGATCACCGGGATGCCGAACGCAAGGGTCTTGCCGGTGCCCGTGCGGGCCTGGCCGATCAGGTCGGTGCCCATCAGAGCCACCGAGAGCGTCATCTCCTGGATGGCGAACGGGGTGGAGATGCCGGCACGGTCGAGGGCGTCACAGATTTCGGAATGGACGCCGAGGTCACGAAAAGTGGTCATGGTCTGCTTTCGTCGAAGTGCTGAACATGCGGGATGTCGAGCCGGTTGCGGCCGACTTCGGCGAAATCAAGGGCCAAGTCAACCGCGCACATGCGGTGTGGCCTGCGAGAATGCGGCTGGTAGGCAGCCGTGGCATCTGGCCACTCGATGCCCTGAGTCTATCGGTAGGGTGCGCGCATGCCTGAATCCGGAGCCGGGGCGGCCGCTACCGAGAGACACGCAGCCTTCGAAGACCATGGCTACCGCGACGCCGTCGTCGACCTGCTCGGGGTGATCTCCTACGGCGAGATCTCGGCCTTCGAACGGTTGGCAGAGGACGCGAAGCTGGCGCCGAGCATGCAAGACAAGCTCGCACTCGCCACGATCGCCAGCATCGAGCTGGCCAAGGTCGCCGCCCTTCACGAGCGAATCGCGGTGCTCGGTGCCGACCCGTTCGAGGCGATGTCGCCCTTCCGCGCCGCTATCGACGGGTTTCACGCCCACACCGCGCCGTCAGACTGGCCCGAGGGTCTGGTCAAGGCGTTCGTCGGAGACGGCTTGGCCAATGACTTCTTTCGCGAGATCGCCGCGTTCCTCGACCCCGACACTCGCGACCTGGTGGTCACCTCCATGGGCGACGACGGCGGGCACGCCGCCTTCGTCGTCGACCGCGTACGCGCTCTGATCGCGGCCGATCCCACGCAGGGAGGACGGCTCGCGCTGTGGGGTCGACGCCTGATGGGCGAGGCGCTCACCCAGGCTCAGCGTGTCGCGGCCGACCGCGACACGCTCACCGCGCTGCTCACCGGTGGCGTCGACCGTCCCGGTCTCGACCTGGCCGCCCTGGGCCGGATGTTCACCCGGCTCACCGACCGCCACCAGGAGCGGATGGCCGAGCTGGGGCTGGAGGCGTGAACCAGAGCTTGCGACGGGTCAGGCCTCGACGGTGGTCGAACGAGCGGCACGACTGAGGAACGAAGTCGTGTTGCGCGTGCCGAGACCCGGTGAGCCGAACGCCCTTCCGCAAGGCGGTCAGCTGCGGAAGCCCACCGCACCGGCGGCGCCGCCACCGATCTCGACGTAGGCGATCTTGGCGGCCGGCACGACGAGGCGGCGCCCCTTGTTGTCGGTGAGCGCGAACGTGCCTTCACTGCCGAGGGCGTCGTTCACGAGCTTCTCCACGGCCTCGGCCGTCTCATTGGTCTCGATGACGAGCTCGCGGGCGGCCTGCTGGACGCCGATCTTGACCTCCACGGTCAGTCTCCTTCTGATGGTTCAAGCTGCGGGTTCAAGTGGATGCTGCAAGCGGTGAGGCGGGGGTGCGGCGCCTACTGGTCCTCGTTCAACGGGTATCCGCGGATGCCTCGCCACGCTAGCCCGGACACCAATGCGGTGGCCTGGTCGCGGGTGATTCCGCCGGCTTCGGCGAGCCAGAACCGCGCACTCACCTGCGCCATTCCCACCAGCGAGACGGCCAGCAGGCGCGAGGCGGCCTCAGGGAGGCCGGTGTCGTCGGCGATCACGGCGGCGATCATCGAGGCACACTCGGTGGTCACTCGTTCGACGTGCTCGCGCACGGCTGGCTCGTTGGTCAGGTCCGACTCGAAAACGAGGCGAAAGGCGCCGGACTCGATGCCGACGTAGTCGTAGAAGGCCGAGATCGCCGCAGCCACGCGCTGCTTGTTGTCGTGCGTCGACTCCAGGGCGTGGCGGCAGTTCTCGATGATCGCGTCACACGAGGTGTCCAGGAGCGCCAGGTAGAGGTCCAGCTTTCCGGGGAAGTGCTGGTAGAGCACCGGCTTGGAGACTCCGGCTCGCTCGGCGATGTCATCCATCGCCGCCGCGTGGTAGCCGTTGCGGACGAAGACATCCAGCGCCGACTCGAGCAGCTGGGCGCGACGCTCTCGGCGCGGGAGACGACCGCCGCGCGGGCGGGGTTCGTCGAGGTCGGAGGTCGTCTGGGCCACGCGGCGATGCTACTCGCGGGTCCGGATGACGGGACGGGCGCGGTCAGGGGTCTGGACAGCGAGGGAACATGGACGCAGCGGGCCGCGTTCTACCCGTCACCCGAACCCTGAGGAGTGGACAACCGTGAGCTTTCCCGCGCTGGTCGAGCCGGCCGCCGAGCTGACCATCGACGAGGTCCGGCGCTACAGCCGCCACCTGATCATCCCCGACGTGGGCATGACCGGGCAGAAGCGGCTGAAGAACGCCAAGGTGCTGGTGATCGGCGCTGGAGGGCTGGGCAGCCCCGCGCTGCTCTACCTGGCCGCGGCGGGGGTCGGCACCCTCGGCATCGCCGAGTTCGACGAGGTCGACGAGTCGAACCTGCAGCGCCAGATCATCCACGGGCAGTCCGACATCGGTAAGGCAAAGGCCGAGTCGGCCCGCGAGTCGATCGCCGAAGCCAACCCGTACGTGAACGTGATCGTGCACAACGAGCGCCTGGACAACGACAACGTGCTCCAGGTGTTCGAGGGCTACGACCTGATCGTCGACGGCACCGACAACTTCGCCACCCGCTACATGGTCAACGACGCCGCCTACTTCCTGAAGATCCCCTACGTCTGGGGCTCGATCTACCGCTTCGACGGCCAGGCGAGCGTCTTCTGGCCGCACGCCACTGACGAGTTCGGCGAGTCCGTCGATGCTCCCTGCTACCGCTGCCTCTACCCCGAGCCGCCCCCGCCGGGCATGGTGCCGAGCTGCGCCGAGGGCGGCGTGCTGGGCGTGCTGTGCGCGAGCATCGGCTCGATCCAGGTCAACGAGGCGATCAAGGTGCTGACCGGCATCGGCGACCCGGCCGTGGGCCGACTCGTCATCTACGACGCCCTCGAGCTGGAGTGGCGCAAGCTGAAGGTACGCAAGGACCCGAACTGCGCACTGTGCGGCGAGCACGCCACGGTCACCGAGCTCATCGACTACGACGCTTTCTGCGGCGCCATCTCCGAGGAAGCGGCCGACGCGGCCGCGGGATCCACCATCTCGGTCGTGCAGCTCGAGCACATGCTCAAGGAGCGCGCCGAGGGCACCCGCGACTTCGTGCTCGTCGACGTGCGCGAGCCCAACGAGTACGAGATCAACCAGATCCCTGGTTCAGTGCTGATCCCCAAGGGCGACTTCCTCAACGGTTCGGCCCTGGAGAAGTTGCCTCACGACAAGCAGGTCGTCATGCACTGCAAGTCGGGCGTTCGCTCGGCCGAGACTCTCGCGATCGTTCAGGGCGCCGGCTACGCCGACGCGGTGCACGTCGGCGGCGGGGTGGTGGCCTGGGTGAACCAGATCGACCCCAGCCAGCCGTCCTACTGATCCAGCGGAGCCGAATCCTGGGGAGAAGGTTGTTTGATCTTGGTCACATGGGGGAGGATTGCAAAGCCCGAACTGACCAGTAACCCAACCGGTCCTAGGGGTGAACTGCCCGGCTGACTCCCCAGCCGCGGATCACAAGGAGGACTCGGACCCTATGCACCACACCTCGCGCATCACCGCGCTCGCTTTGGGCGCGGTTGCCGTGCTCGTCGCCGCACTGGCCTCGGTTGCCACTGCTCCCGGCGCTTCGGCCGCTCCTACCTGGGCTCCGGCCGGGTCGGCTGCGATCACGCCCGGCGTCCAGATGTACACCGATGGCGCTCAGTGCACCGGCAACTTCGTCTTCACCGATGCCGCTGCGAACGTCTACGTCGGGTACGCCGCCCACTGCGCCGGGCTCGGCGAGGCCACCGACACCAACGGTTGTCTCAACGACTCCGTCCCGCTGGGCACCGAGGTCACCTTCAACGAGGGCGGTTCGCTGATCTCCAGCGGCACCCAGGTCGGCACCGGCACCTTGGTCTACAGCTCCTGGCGCACGATGCGCGAACGCAGCACGACCGATGAGAACACCTGTGCCTACAACGATTTCGCCCTGGTCAAGGTCAGCGCGAATGACGTCCCCAAGGTCAACCCGAGCGTCCCGTTCTGGGGCGGCCCGACCGGCATCGACACCGACGGCACGGCCGCTGGCGACCGCGTGTGGTCCTACGGCAACTCCAGCCTGCGTGCCGGCCTGACGCCCTTGTCGCCCAAGACCGGCATCAGCCTCGGCGACAGTGC
>JBAUWM010000051.1:0-10960 GCA_049583775.1 Nocardioides sp. | reverse complement strand
CGCTAAAGCTCGCTGCTCGACCACCGGGTTTCGGTGGGAGCAGGAGGCACGAGCGACGCCGTCGTCGAGACCCCCGCAACCCACACGACCACGCCATTCGGCTCACCGGGTCTCGACGACGCTCGCTAAAGCTCGCTGCTCGACCACCGGCCGGGTCTCGCTAACGCTCGCTGCTCGACCATCGGTTGGTCACGTGTCGAGCGTGCGGCCCCAGTGTTCGAGCAGGTGAGCTAGGCGCGTGCGTTCGAGGTCGGTGAGGCCGGCGAGCAGGCGGTGCTCGTTGGCCAGGTGTTGGTCGACCAGTTCGTCGACGAGAGTCAGCCCAGCGGGGGTAAGCCGTACCCGCCGCGACCTGCCGTCATCGGCACACACGCGACGTTCGACCAACCCGGCCGCGATCAGCCGATCGACTCGCTTCGTCACCGCGCCGGACGTCACCATCGTGGTGGCGGCGAGGTCGCCGGGCGTCAGCTCGAACGGCTGACCAGCGCGGCGCAACGTCGCGAGGACGTCGAAGTCACCATCGCCCAAGCCGGCCGCGGCAAACACCGGGCGCAGTTCGGCATCGAGGAGATCGGCCAGCCGGTGCAGGCGTCCGATGATCCCCATCGGTCGGGTATCCAGTTCAGGACGCTCTTGGGCCCACTGCAGCAGGATCCGACCCACGTGGTCAGGAGAAGGAGACGTCGCAGTCACAGGCTCGACAATATCTCACTCGGAAACTATTCTACCTTCCGTGGAACATATTTCGGGACGCATCGTTGCGCTGACCGCCGTGGCACCGCTGGCCTGGGGCACGACCTACATCGTCACCGATCTCTTCCTCCCACCCGATCGGCCTCTGTTCGCCGCCCTGATGCGAGCGTTACCAGCCGGCTTGATCCTCCTGGCGTTTCAGCGTGAGCTGCCACGCGGCGACTGGTGGTGGAAGGCCGCACTGCTCGGCACCTTCAACATCGGACTCTTCTTTCCACTGATCTTCCTGGCGGCCTACCAGCTTCCCGGTGGCCTCGCCGCGACGGTGCAGGCGACTGCACCGCTGGCCGTGATGGCCATCGCCTGGGCCGTCATTGGCGAACGGGCCTCACTGGTGCGGGTCGCAGCAGCAATCGTCGGCCTCGTCGGCGTCACCCTCCTCGTGCTGCGGTCGCCCGACGGCGTGACTGCCCTCGGAGTACTGGCCGCAGCTGGCTCGGTGCTCGTGTCTGGACTCGGCTTCGTACTGATCAAGCGGTGGCACACCCCCGTACCGATGCTCACCTTGGTGTCCTGGCAGCTCGTCGCTGGCGGCGTCTTGCTCCTGCCGGTCGCGCTGCTGGTCGAGGGCGGGCCGCCGAGCATCGACGTGCAGGCTGCTGGTGGCTTCCTCTGGATCAGTGTGGCCGGGACGATCGTGGCCTACTCCTGCTGGTTCCACGGGCTGCGACACATGCCAGCTGGCGCCGTCTCGCTGATCGGGTTGCTCAACCCCGTGGTCGGCACCGTGCTCGGCATCTTGTTTGCGGCCGAGGCCTTCGGATGGATCCAGGCCCTGGGCATGGCCCTGGTGATAGGTGGGGTGCTGGGCGGTCAGTACCACCGCTCGCGGGCCTCAGGTGATCTCGACCCGGACCTCGTTGGAGGTGACGCCGGTGTCGGTATCGATCATCCGGAAACGGTTCCGCCCGAGCTGACCAGTCTGGATATAGGTAGAGAACGTCTCACCTGATACCGAGGCGGTCACTGGGAAGTCGGACCAGACGCCGTTCTCGAACTGCTGCACCGAGAGCACCGACCCCTCGCCGCCGGGGTAGACGCCGGTCAGGTCAATGCGACCCATGGCCGGCACTGTCGTCTGACCCGCTGAGAGCGTGATCGCCGTCGACTCCTCAGGCTCTTCGGTCTTGGTCGGTGACTCGGTCGGCTCCGAGTCGATCGGTGCCTCCGACAACGTGATGTAGGGCTCGTTGTCGCCGCCGGTGTCAGTCGGAGCGGGCAGGTACAACGTCTGCGAGCTGGTAGCTGTCGTGCCCGACTCGTCGTCATCCCCCACGCCGAGCGCCTTCGTGACCGCCAGCGCGCCGCCCCCGAGAATGGCTCCGACGACGACCGCGACACCGAGCAGGGCCGTGATGCCCGCCAGCACCGGGTGCTCGCGGCTGACGAAAGCCTTCACCAACGGCTCGGGGTCATGCGGGCGATCGGGTCGATCGATCTGGTCAGGCAAGGTCGCTCCTGGGCTCGGTCGTCTCCATTGTCCGTGACGCCCGGACACCGACCAAGCCGCGGCCTCGGGAAGGGCTAGCTGCGTGGCTCGAGAACCACGACCGGAATCACCCGGTCGGTGGTGGCCTGGTAGGTGGCGAAGTCGGCGTAGAGAGCCACCAGTTGAGGCCACAGCACCGCACGCTCGTCGGCTTCAGCGATCCGGGCACGCACCGGTCGGGCCTTCTCCTTGCGCAGGTGCACCACGGTGTCCGGCGTCGCGCGCAGGTTCGCTACCCACTGCGGATCCTTGGGCAGCCCGCCCTGAGAACCCACGACGACGACGTTGGCTCCGTCGTTCAGGTACAGGAGCGGTGTGGTGAAGGTGGTGCCCGACTTGCGGCCCACGTGCTCGAGCAAGAGTGTCGGCACGGGCTTCTTGAAGCCTGCGCCAATACGCCAGTTCGACCCGATCCGGCCGTTGGTGAGCTTGAAGACCCGCACCTGAGCGCGGGCGCCGTACTTGATCACCTTGGCGGTGATCGGCGAGGCGAGGGCCTTCTTGCGCTTCTCGATCTCCTCAGGAGTCAGTTCGTTACTCATCACAGGCCACGTTTCCACACGACCTGCTCGTGGAGGCGCTTGCTGCGCCAGCCACCTGTCGTGCGCACCATCTCGTGGTGGTAGAGCCCGCCGATCTCGACGATCTTGGTGCCGCCGGCGCCATCGTCCATCGGCATCGGGTTGTCGAAGTAGGCTGTCGCCGTGGCCGCGTCGCCGTCTACGGCGATGTCGACCTGTCCGATCGTGTGCATCCGCTTGGGGAAGAACGCTGGCAACATCTCGGCCAGCCACGGCTTCACCTCGACGAAGGTCGCCTCGATGCCGCCTGACTCGGTGTAGTCGATGGCGGCATCCGGCGTGAAGACGGTATCGAGCTTGTCCCAGTCGCCGGTGTCGATGGCGCGGGTGTAGCGCGTGATCACGTCGGTGATCTCGAGTCGATCGCTGATCTCTTGGAGGTCCACGATGGTGAACTCTGGCACAAAACTGGAACACGTTCTATGTTTCGACAAGCTCAACAACCGAAAGTGAGTGAGCAGTGCGCTTCTCTTATGCCGAGGCAATGACCCAGGCCCATTACTACGCCCCGCTGGCGCAGGCCGTGGAGGCCGCCGGTTACACCTCGATGACCGTGGCCGACTCCCTGATCTATCCCAAGGAGTCGGACTCCAAGTACCCCTACACCGACACCGGCGACCGGGAGTTCCTCGACGGCAAGGAGTTCATCGAGTGCATGATCCTGTGCGCTCACCTCTTCGCCGTCACCACGACTCTTCGACTGACGCCGTTCGTGCTCAAGCTGCCGGTGCGTCCGCCGGTTCTCGTGGCCAAGCAAGCGTCGTCGCTGGCGTTCTTGTCGAACAACCGGCTCGGCCTCGGCGTCGGCATTTCGCCGTGGCCCGAGGACTTCGCGAACCTGCAGGTCGACTGGGCCAAGCGCGGGAAGCGCATGGACGAGTGCATCGACATCTTGCGCGGCCTCACCACGGGTGAGTTCTTCAAGTACTCCGGCGACTTCTACGAGATCGACGAGCTCAAGCAGTGCCCCGGCGCCACGGAGAAGATCCCGCTCCTCGTCGGTGGCCACGCTGACGCCGCGCTGCGCCGTGCCGTCATCCGCGGTGACGGGTGGATGCACGCCGGCGGAGACGGCGAAGAACTGGATCGTCTGCTCGGTCGGTTGGCCGAGATCCGCAAGGAGGGGGGCGACACCCGCGACGATTTCGAGGTGCACGTCATCTCCTACGACGCCTACACCCCCGACGGCGTCAAGCGCCTCGAGGACAAGGGCGTCACTGACTGCATCGTCGGCTTCCGCGTGCCTTACATCAAGGGCCCCGACACTGAGCCGTTGGAGAAGAAGATCCAGCACCTCGAGCAGTACGCCGAGTCGGTCATCGCCAAGGTGAACGGATGAGTGAGTCCCTCAACCTGACCCAACCCCTCCAGGACGCGATCGCCGAGGCCGAAGAGCTGATCGCCAACGCGCCCTTCATCAAGACCGAGCAGGACCGTCTCGAGGGGTACGCCTACCTGTCGGGCCGGATCCGGATGGCGATGCAGACGGCGTTCGACTACGACCTCGAGCGGCCGCTGTTCATCAACCCGACGCACCAGTTCTCGCGCCAGGGCCTCGACAATCCAGACGCCGTCTACTTCCACGCCGACATCCGTGAGGGCATCGAGTACGTCATCCGCGGACGTCGTGGCACCAGCGCCGACCTGTCGTTTCAAGTGATGGGTGGCTCGTACAGTGCCGACTCGGCCGCCACCTCGTTGATGGCGTTCGACGAGCGCGAGCTCGACATCGCCGATGACGGCACCTTTGAGTTCACCTACGTGGCCGAGCCCGGCGCCAAGACACTGATCGTGCGCGAGGTGTTCTGCGACTGGGACACCGAGGAGCGCGGCACGCTCACCATCGAGCGCGTCGACACCTGGGGCAAGCCGGCACGACCGCTCACCGAGGAGATGCTCGCCAAGCGCTACCAGGTGGCCGCGCGCAGTCTCACCAGCAGCATCCAGACGTGGTTCGCGTTCCCGAACTGGTTTCAGTACAAAGAGCCGGTCAACACCCTGACCGCGCCGCAGTCGACACCGGGCGGGCTTTCCTCGCAGCGTTCGAGCATCGGTCACTACGAGCTCGCCGACGACGAGGCAATGATCGTGACCGTCCCGAAGTGCGACGACTGCACCTACCAGGCAATCCAGATCGGGTCGGACTGGTACGCCTCGACCGACTACGAGACCCACCAGACGTCGCTCACCAAGGCCCAGGCGGTCACCGACCCCGACGGCAAGATGCGGTTCGTCGTCTCAGAGCACTCGCCCGCCGGAGAAGGCCACGCCATCGCCAACTGGTTGGAGACCACCGGGCACCGCACCGGCGCGATGATGCTGCGCTGGCAGCAGCTGACCCGCGACCTCAGCCAGGACGCCGACGGGCCGACGATCGACATCGTCCCGCTCGCCGACGTCGCCAAGCACCTCCCGCACTACCAGCCCATCACCACCGAGGAGTACGCCGAGCGCATCGCCGCGCGGCAACGTTCCGTAGCCCGAAGGATGATCAGTTGAGCCCCGACAGTGCAGAGCTTGGATACGCCGAAGCCCACGACACCTCGATCGAAGAGCGCTACACACCGGCGCCGGTCCTGGCCGGCAAGGTGATCGTGATCTCCGGCATCGGCCCGGGCCTGGGCAAGTCCCTGGCCGAGGAGGCCGCCAAGATGGGCGCCGACTTGGTCATCGCCAGCCGCACCGAGTCGCGACTGGACGAGATCGGCGCCCTGTGTGAGTCGTACGGCGTCAAGGTCGCCAAGGTCGTCACCGACGTGACCGACGAGGACTCTCGGGTCAACCTGCGCGACAAGACGCTTGAGGCGTTCGGCCGCGTCGACTGCGTGATCAACAACGCGTTCACGATCCCGCCGATGGATCCGATCACCCAGATCAAGCCGTCGGCCCTTGCGAAGGTGAACGAGACCAACGTGTTCGCGCCGCTGCGGCTCTCGGCGCTCTTCGCCGACGCCCTCGCGGAGAGCAAGGGGTCGATCATCATGCTCAACTCCTGCGTCTCCTTCAGCTCGCAGCCCGAGTACGCCGGCTACAAGCTGTCGAAGGGTGCGCTCGAGCACCTCGCCTCGTCGCTGGCCACCGAGCTCGGCCCGCGCGGCGTCCGCGTCAACAGCGTGGCGCCGTCCTACATCTACGAGGACGTCAACCGCGGCTACTTCGACTTCCTCGGAGCCGTGGAGAGCAAGACGCACGAAGAGGTCTACGCCGAGAAGGCCGCGCCGACCGACCTCAAGCGGCTGGCCTCCTCCGAAGAGGTCGCCCGCGCCACCCTCTTCCTCGCCTCCGACCTCGCCTCGGCGGTCACTGGGCAGATGCTCACCGTCGACTGCGGCGAGTTCCACGACTGATCACCGTGGTTTCGAGGCTCGCTTCGCTCGCACCTCAACCAGCGGTGGCGGTCGCTTCGCTCGCACCTCAACCAGCAGTAGCGGTCGCTTCGCTCGCACCTCAACCAGCAGTGGGGTTGGTTGAGGTGCGAGGAGCACTAGCGACGAGCCTCGAAACCCCAGCAACCTTGGAGACCTGATGAGCGACAACATCATGGCGCGCACCCGCCCCGACCTCGGGTCCTACGAGGACATCGTGGCCGCGGCTCAGCGCACCACCGGCATGACCGACTTCGGCGGCACCGACCACGAGGAAGGCCTGCGCACACTGGCCGAGGACCTCGCCTCCCCCGAGGCCGGGCTCACCCCACTGGGCAACTACTTCCAGCGCTCCGAGGTCAAGGGCGCCCTGGTGGGCCGCCTGCTCACTCAGGCCCGGTTCAACGAGCACCCAGAGATGGCCGAGGTCGCGATCGAGCGGCCGATCTTCGTGATGGGGCTGCCGCGCACCGGCACCACAGCGCTGCACCGACTGCTGCATGCCGACCCGATGGCCCAGGGCCTCGAGATGTGGATCACCCAGTACCCCCAGCCGCGACCTCCGCGGGAGACGTGGGAGCAAGACCCGATCTTCAACGCGATGCAGCAGGCGTTCTCGGCGCACCACGTGGAGAGCCCCGAGTTCATGGGCATCCACTACATGGATGCCACCACGGTGGAGGAGTGCTGGCGGCTGCTGCGGCAGACCGGCAAGTCGAACTCGTACGAGTCACTGGCCAACATCCCGCGCTACACCGAGTGGTTGAGCAAGCAGGACTGGACCGACGCCTACGCGCGCCACAAGCAGAACCTGCAGCTGGTCGGGCTCAACGACCCAGACCAGCGGTGGGTGCTGAAGAACCCCTCGCACATGACCGCACTCGACGCCCTGATGACGGTCTACCCCGACGCGCTCGTGGTCTACACGCACCGCGACCCGGTGGTCTGCATCGCCTCGTCGTGCTCGCTCTCGGCCGAGACGACGGTCGGACACTCCACGACGTACGTCGGTGATGTGATCGGTCGGACCCAGCTCGACTTGTGGTCGCGGGCGTATCACGCCTTCCACGACGCCCGCCCGCGCTACTCCGACGACCAGTTCATCGACATCGCCTTCGCCGACCTGCTCGCCGATCCGCTCGGCACCGTGACAGCGGTCTACGACAAGTTCGGGCTCGACTTCACCCCTGAGGCGCGGTCTGCGGTCGAGGAGATCGACCGCGAGTCGAAGCAGGGTTCGGCCAAGCCCTCGCACCGTTACTCCATCGACGACTACGGCCTCACCGAGGACGGCGTCCGCGCCGCTTTCGACCGCTGACTACCAACCAGAACTGAGTGACTATGAGCGAGAAGAAACGTGTTGTCGTCTGGGGCACCGGCGTCGTCGGCACCATGGTGATCGCCGAGATCGTGAAGCACCCCGTGTTCGAGCTGGTCGGGGTCGGAGTGAGCAACCCCGCGAAGGTGGGCAAGGACGCCGCCGAGGTGTGCGGGCTCCCGGCCGAGCAGGGGCCGACCGGCGTCGTCTGCACCGACGACGTCGACGCACTGATCGCGCTCAAGCCTGACGCGCTGGTGCACTACGGCCCGACGGCTCAGTACGCCGACGACAACATCCGGGTGATGAGTGCGTTCCTGCGCGCGGGTATCGACGTGTGCTCGATGGCCATGACGCCGTGGGTGTGGCCGGGCATGAAGCAGAACCCAGCGCCGTGGATCGACCCGATCACCGAGGCGTGCGAGGCCGGCGGTGCCTCCTGCTTCACGACCGGCATCGACCCCGGCTTCGCCAACGACCTGTTCCCGCTCACCCTGATGGGTTTGTGTGGCGAGGTCGAGTCAGTGCGGGCCAGCGAGCTGCTCGACTACACCGACTACGAGGGCGACTACGAGGACGAGATGGGCATCGGTCGCTCGCCTGACTTCACCCCGCTGCTCGAGATCCCCGACCTGCTGATCATGGCGTGGGGCGCAACGGTGCCGATGATGGCCGCCGCGGTCGGCATCGAGCTCGACGACATCACCACCACCTGGGAGAAGTGGGTCACGCCCACCGACCGCCAAACTGCCAAGGGCGTGATCGAGGCCGGCAACGTCGCCGCCATCCGTTTCACCATCAACGGCATCTACCAGGGCCGCGAGGTGATCAGTCTCGAGCACGTGAACCGGATCGGCCTGGACGCCGCCCCCGACTGGCCGGCCGGCTCGAACGACGACGTCTACCGCGTCGACATCACCGGCTCGCCCTCGATCAGCCAGGAGACGTCGTTCCGGTTCACCGACGGATCCGGGCGTGCTCCCGCCGTGGCCGGTTGCCTGGCCACGGGGTTGCGCGCCCTCAACGCCGTGCCAGCGGTCAACGACCTGCCCGCTGGCTGGGTCACCGCGCTCGACCTGCCGTTGGTGCCGGGGGTGGGCACGATCCGCTAGCAGCGCAGGCACACGCTCGCTTCACGGTCGTATCCACAGGCCCGACTACGCCGGGTTTGTCCACAACGCCGGGACGAGCAGCGTCCCTGTATGTCTACGTCGTCGCCCGTCCTCAGCATCTCCGTCCCCCAGACCTGGCGCCGCCGCGCCGATCCGGCGCACGGCGTGCTGGTCGCAGCGCGGGCACCGACACCTCGGGCCTCCGGCTTCCGGCCCGAGATCGTCGCTCGCTGCGTCCTCGACCCCGGCCCCGATCTCTCCCGGTGGCGGCTGGACGCGCTCGGTGACCTCGCCGACGTGCTGGACGACTTCGCGCTCGAGGACGACGACGAGTTCGACCTGCTCGGACAACGAGTGGCCTACGCGCGGTTCGCGCACCGGTGCTTGGCGACGGACGTGATCTGCGAGCAGTGGGCGTGGCTGCGCGACGGGGTCGGCATCACGCTCACCTGCTCCGTCGCCCGTGAGGACTACGCCGACTACTGCGACCTGTTCGAGACCGTCGCCGAGAGCGTCGAGCTGGGCCCTGCGGCCGCGTGAGCAGGCATCAGGAGGCGCGGATGGACGGGGACGTCCGCGTCTTGTCGCGCAGGCCCGGGTGCGACACCGTCACTCGCACCGCGAGGCTGCGGGCTCGGTCCTTGCTCGTCACGCGGTAGGACGCCTGGGTGGCACCTGCGATCGGGGAGCCGTTGCGGAGCCACTGGTAGACGATCCGCCGCGGTGTCGGCGTGGTCAGACCCGCTTTGGCACGCACCGTCGTCCCGACGCGCGCGCGACCCTTCACCGTCGGTGGTGGGCCCGCGAGGAAGACGTCGGGGGTGATGAGCACCGGCGCGGTGGTGCGGGTCAGGTCGGCGAACCCCGGAAGACTTGCGGTGGCCTCGACGCTCAGCTGGTGCCCGAGGTCGTCGATGGTGACTGCGCGGCTCGGTCCGACCGCCCCGGCGACCGGAACGCCGTCGCGCAGCCATCGATAGGTATAGGACGCCATCGTTGCCGTCACGTCGTCGTCGGCGATCGCGAGCATCCGCGCCGGGTGAGGTGCACCGGCCAGCGTGGGGGCGCCCACGGGCACCAGCTCGCCAGTCAGGGGGGTGCCGACGTGCAGCGTGCCGAGGTCGTGATGGCGGCTCCGAGCCGTGACGTCCACGCTGATGTCGCGGGCAGGCTGTCCGTTGTCGACGTCGACCGCGCGGACCTGGTACTCCGTCCGGGTGGCGCCTTCGATCGCCTTGCCGTCGGCGTACCACTGGTAGTCGAGCTCACCTGCGACCGGCGCCTCGAAGACCGGCGCACTAGAGAGGCGCAGGGTCCCTCCTTGCGCCTGCTCGCCCACGATGGACAGGTCGGTTGAGACCGGACGCAGAGGTCGATATCCGACGAAGGTGGTCTCGTAGGCGACGGGGGCGATGATGCGCCCTGAGCGGCGGATACCAGAGACGACCACTCGGTAGGGCAGGTCGTCGTCGATCCGGTAGCCCGGGGTGCCTCGTGAGATCTCGATCGCGAGGGTTTCGGGCCCGAAGCCGGACTCGGTGGTCTTGATGGTCCCGGGAAGGAGGGATCCGTCGGGGGCGGTGATCGAGACGCGTACTCGGCTGAAGTTCACGTCGGGATCGGCCGAGCTCAGCGTCCAGTCGCCGGCCGGCTCCAGCTCGTTGGGGAAGTACCCGGCCGCGGGCCAGGGAAGCCAGAGCGGCACCGGGACGCCGTAGCGAGACTCACCCAGCACGTACAAAGCGTTGCCCAGCCGGGTCTGCCCGAAGCCGACCCGATCGGCCACCGGGTTCAGGATCCAGCGGCGGTGACCGTACGACTCGTCGTCGTCGACCATGTATCCCCCGAGCGCCGAGAGCGGGTCCTCAGGGTCGTCGGGCACGTCGCTGGCCAGGTACAGGTTCGAGTTGGCGGCACCCTGGGCGCCGGCCGCGGAGAAGCAGGCCCACGACCGG
Source organism: Nocardioides sp. (assembly GCA_049583775.1). Taxonomy (GTDB): domain Bacteria; phylum Actinomycetota; class Actinomycetes; order Propionibacteriales; family Nocardioidaceae; genus Nocardioides. The sequence continues at coordinate 384 of JBAUWM010000051.1, read as the reverse complement.
TCAGGGAAGTGCGCCGTCTGCCCCTCGGCCTCCATCATGAGGGCAGCCGCTTGGGCCCGGGCCGAGTACGAGTCGTCGAAGCGACCGGCGGGCAACTGCGGGAGGTCACGCAGGTAGTTGTAGATGCGAAGCGCCGCTTGCTCGGCGGCAGGAGCGATCGTGCCGGGGTCGCACGTGGCGACGCTTCCCGTCCACCCCAGCGGTGTGGTGACCGAGTCCACGTAGACGTCGTAGAACCCCTGCTCGATCTCGGCTCGGTTGAGGTTGGCCACCACTACGGAGGGGTCGCTGGCCGCCAGCCGCGGGGCCCGCACGGAGTCGTTTGAGCTCGTCGGCGGACCCGTGGGCTCCCCCGCGTGGCGCGACTCCGCGCCGGCGATGCTC
>JBAUWM010000050.1:0-2155 GCA_049583775.1 Nocardioides sp. | reverse complement strand
CATCGGCCTCGGGGTCAGCTCGCTTGACGGCGGCCGTGGTCGTGTCGAGCACGGTCTTCGCGGCGTGCGCGCCGGCGAGGAGCGGGGCGACCGCGGCGTCGACCAGGCTGATCTGGTCGGCGTCGAGAGAGCGTGACTCGACGGCGACCTTGCGTGCGATCCACGGCTCGCAATTGCCGGCGGCAACCACGGCCCAAGTGTGCGGGAGACGGTGCATCAGGTCGAGGGTGTCGGCCATCAGGGCCCGAGTAGTAGCTGGGTGGGTTTCGCGTGCCATGGCCAGCTCGGGAATGGCGTACTCACGAACCAGCGGGGTGCCGTCGCCGCCGGGCTGAGTCATCGGGTCGAGGCGTTCTGACTCCGCCCGCGGGTGCCCGTGGATCGCGGCCCACTGCGCCGCGATCTTCATCTCCACCACCTCGGCCAGCCGTCGCGTGCGCAACCCGTCGGTCGCGGCGTCCAGCACTCCGCGCGCGTCGAGCAGCTCGAGAGCCAGCGGCTCCCGTGCGACGGCAATGGTCATGGTGTGTCCCGAGATGAGGATTGGATCGTTGTGCTGAACACGCTAGCCGCGACCGCCGACAGTCTTCAGACGCTCCAGCAATGAAGAGGAGCCCATCAACCTGCGTGACTGCGCCCATTAGGACGCGGGTGGCGAGGTATGCGTATTTGCCGAGCGCCGGGCGGATCTCCAAGCCGTTCAGTGCCGCCTACTATCCATCGGGTGGCCGGTCCGGACGTTGATGTGTCAGCAACGGTCGCGGAGGACCTCGGACGTCAAGCAGTCGAGTGGATGATCGCGACCGGGACGGCCGAGCCTTCGGACCTGTCGCTGTACCACGGCCAGGCCGGGGTCCTCATCTCAATGCACGATGCAGCCACGCACTTCGAAGAGGACCGGTATGTCGAGGCAGCTGAACTGCGCACCACGCACCTGCTGGAACGCGTCGACAGCATGGCCGACTCGTCTCTGTACTTCGGTGCAACTGGCATTGCTTTCGCGTTGAGCACCGTCGGCTTAGACGACGAGGCGTTCCGCATCCTGACCGCCGTCCGTACCCGCGCCATCGACGGGAGGTGGGGGCCGATGTTCGAACTCTTGAGCGGCAACGCGGGGATCGGTCTCGGAGCTCTTGCCGTGGGGGACATCGGGCTGGCGATCGAGGCCGTCGAACCGTACGGACTTGCGTGGGAGGAGACCGTCAACGGCGTGAACTGGCCAGTGCGCCCTACACCTCCCCGCTCACACCACATCGCCCACGGGACCTTGGGCATTGTTTACGCGTTGGCGGCCGTCGGGCACGCAGCGAATCGTCAGGACCTCTTGGAGTTGGCGTTGGCGGGAGCGAACGATGTGGTGGCCCGCAACGAGCGAGAGCCAGAGGGATTCTTGGTCCCACATTCGGACCCACCGCACCGCCCCGACGACATCGATCGCTACAGCCTGGGGTGGTGCAACGGCCCGGCGGGGGACGCCCAGGTGTTTCGAATGCTCGCGCAGATCACCGGCGACAATGCGTGGGCGCACCATGCCCGCCAGTGCTGGCACACGATCACGACCTCTGGGCTACGCAGAGACTGCGGCCCGGGTTCTGGGACAACAACGGGCGGTGTTGTGGGACAGCGGGCGTGCTCGCTCTCGCGGTTGACCGCATTGTGGAGAGCAATGACACCCCAGAATTCGCCGCGCTCCTCGTCGAGGACTTGCAGAAGCGCGCGACTATCGATGGGCTCGGTGCAAGGTGGTCGAACTACGAGCACCGAGCGCATCCACCAGTCCTCGACCCGCACCTGGGTTGGGCCATGGGCAACGCTGGCATAGCCCGAGAACTTCTCCGTTACGCACGCGTCCTGAAGGGTCGCCCGGCCGCCTATGCGAGTCAGTGGGTTGATCACCCGCCAGTGCACGGCGCGGCTGGGTAGCCCGGCCAACGCGTCGGGATCCCGTCGAAGTACCAGCTTTCACGCTTAGCTGCGCGGGGTCGCGCGCGTCAATCATCGCCGCCAGCGATGGCAAGTACGACTTCCGGCCCCAGTCCGGCGCGACCGCGCGCTAGCTGCCGACTTGCGGACAACGCGCACGACTCGACATCCGGCATGGCGGCCTAGGCTCGTCGGATGGACTTCGCAGCGCTGGAGCGCCGACGGTTGGCGG
>JBAUWM010000049.1:0-2688 GCA_049583775.1 Nocardioides sp. | reverse complement strand
GCGCGAGCCTTCGCCGTCCTGACCAATCGCTTCGTGGCTACTCGGCGTCGAGATCCTTCACCACGAGAGCCGCGATGAGCTCGACGTCGCTCTCCACATCGCCCGAGATCTCGACGGCGTCGCCGGGGCCGGCGCCGAGGGTCATGATCAGCAGCGACGAGCCGGCATCGACCGGCTCCTCGCCCGGAAGGCCGATGAGCACCTCTGAGTCGAGGTCGGCCGCGGCGTCGGAAATGATTGTGGCGGGGCGGGCGTGCAGACCGACGGACGAGCCGACGGTGACGGTCTTGACGGGCATGTGAACTCCTGTGAGGTCGAGGGGTGTGGATCGAGAGCGGTTTGCTCAGACGAGCGCTGGTTCGACCGGCCGGCTGGCCGTGGATTTCAGGGCGATGACGGCAACGGCTCCGACCACGACGCCGGCTGTCAGGGCTATGAGGAACCCCAGCACACCGTCGACCGCGAACAGCACGAAGATGCCCCCGTGGGGAGCGCGCACGCTGACGTCCAGGGCCTGGGAGAGGCCACCGGTGACCGCGCTGCCGAGCATGATCGCGGGAATCACGCGCAGCGGGTCGGCCGCGGCGAACGGAATCGCGCCCTCGGTGATGAAGGAGGCGCCCAACAACCAGCCCGCCTTGCCGTTCTCGCGCTCGGGAGCGTTGAACAGGCTGGGACGAAGCACGGTTGCCAGCGCCAACGCGATCGGGGGAACCATGCCAGCCAGCATCACCGCGGCCATGATCTTGAGCTCAGGCGCGTCGGCAGCGAGCGAGGCTCCACCAATGCCGACGGCCGCAAAGCTGTAGGCGACCTTGTTGAGCGGACCGCCCATGTCAAAGGCCATCATCAGACCGAGAACCACGCCGAGCAGGATGGCGCTGCTGCCCGACATCGACGACAGCCCTTCGTCGAGCTGGGTCATCAGCCAGCTGATCGGACGCGCAAGCACCACGATCATCAGCAGGCCGGCCACGATCGAGGTGACGAGCGGGATGACCAGCACGGGCATCAGACCGCGCATCCACGACGGCACCTGGCGTTGCGCGATCCAGTGCGCGATCACGCCAGCGACGACGCCGCCGATGATGGCGCCCAGGAAACCGGTGGCGGGCAGGCCCACGCCGTCCGACGAGGCAACACCGAAGATGTTGGCCGCCAGACCACCGACCACGAAGCCGGGTGCGATGCCCGGCCGGTCGGCGATCGCGTAGGCGATGTAGCCACCCAGTGCGGGGATGAAGAAGGCGAAGGCTGTCTTGCCGATGATGAAGAACAAGGCCCCGAGGTAGGCAGCGAGCCCTGAGCCGAACAATGCGTGCTCGAGACCGAGGGCCTCGGGGTCGGGCAAGTCGAAGAGGGTGTTCGTCACGGCGATGTCGCCGTAGGGGCCGACGATCTCGTACCCGCCGAGTAGGAAGCCCAACGCGATGAGCAGACCTCCTGCCGCGACGAACGGGATCATGTAGGAGACGCCGGTCATCAGCACCCGTCGGGTGCGTCCACCCCACGACTCCCCGCCTTCGGAGCGCGCGGACTCCGCGGCCGCGCCACCCTCGACGCGCGGCGCGTTCGGGTCGTCGGCTGCGCGGAGCGCCTCGGCAATCATTGCGTCGCCGGCGTCGATCGGCCGCTTGACGCTCGAGGACACCAACGGCTTGCCGGCGAACCGGCCACGATCGCGCACTCCCACGTCCACCGCGAAGATGACGGCCTCGGCGGCCGCGATGGTGCTGGCGGGCAGGGGGGTTGACCCGGCGGAACCCTGAGTCTCGACCGCTAGGTCCACCCCGGCACGGTCTGCCGCGGCCTCAAGTGCCTCTGCTGCCATGTAGGTGTGCGCGATGCCGGTCGGACAAGCCGTGACGGCCACGATTCGGCGTCGCACGCCGCTCGCGGGGGACGCTGCGATCTCGGCCCCGACCGGTGCTGGAGACACCGCGCCGGTGACCAGTGTGAGCACCTCGTCGGTGGTCGCAGCGGTGCGCAGAGCTTCGGTGAACTCCGAACGCACGAGTGCGCGTGCCAGCGTGGTCAAGATCTTCAGGTGGGCGTCGTCGCCCCCCTCAGGGGCGGCGATCAGGAAGGCCAGGTCGGCCGGCCCGTCCTTGGCGCCGAAGTCGACTGTCGGTGTGAGGCGTGCGAACACCAAAGTCGGCTCGGTCACCGCCGTCGTGCGGCAGTGAGGGATCGCGATGCCCCCCTTCAGGCCCGTGGCCGACTTAGCCTCGCGAGCCAGGACGTCGGCGCGCAGCTGGGCTACGTCCTGGCAGCGGCCGGCGGCAACGACCACGGCCGCCAGCGCCGCGATCACGGACTCCTTGTCAGAGCCGAGGTCGGCGTCGAGGCGAACCAGATCAGCGGTGATCAGGTCGGACATGGTCACTCTCCCTGCGGTTGTGTGGCGGTGGTGGTGGACAGTTCGCGCACGAGCACGAGATCGGGGCGGACATCAGTGGGTTGCGGAGTGGTGGTGCCTGGTAGGCCTGCCGCGGCGCTGCCGTAGGCCACGGCGAGAGCCAGCCGCTGCGCCGGCCCGAGGCCCTGGAGGTCGCCGAGGAGGTAGCCGAACAAACTTGCGTCGCCTGCGCCGACGGTGCTGACCACCTGGGTCGGCGGGGGAGCGGCGTGCCAGGCGCCTGCGTCGGTGACGAGCACCGCGCCGTGGGCGCCGAGGGTGGCCAGCAC
>JBAUWM010000048.1:0-12834 GCA_049583775.1 Nocardioides sp. | reverse complement strand
CGCTGGACGACCCCAACCAGTCGGCCAACACCATGAACCAGCTGTACATCGACTCGATGGGGGCGGCCGTCGACCGCCTCTATGACGAGCGGGCCGCAGACGAGAACAGCGTCACCGGCGTCGTGGTCGCCAGCGCGAAGAAGACCTTCTTCGCCGGCGGCGACCTCAAGGACATGATCCAGGCCACCCCCGACGATGCCGCGAGCATCTTCTCCATGTGCGAGACCGTGAAGTCGGCGCTGCGTCGCCTCGAGCTCTTCCCGAAGCCCGTCGTGGCCGCCATCAATGGCGCCGCGCTCGGTGGCGGCTTCGAGATCTGCCTGGCCACGAACCACCGGATCGCGGTCGACGAGGCCAAGGTCGTCGTCGGGCTGCCCGAGTCGCAGCTGGGTCTCCTGCCCGGTGGCGGCGGCGTGACCCGCATGGTCCGCAAGTTCGGTCTGCAGTCCGGCCTGATGGACTACCTGCTCACCGGGGCGCAGTTCAAGGCCGCCCAGGCCAAGGAGAAGGGCCTGGTCGACGAGCTCGTCGGCACCCAGGACGAGCTGATCCCCGCCGCCAAGGCGTGGATCAAGGCCAACCCGGACTCCGCCCTGAACCCGTGGGATGCCCCCGGCTACAAGATGCCCGGCGGATCGCCGAAGTCCCCGGCCGTGGCCGGCTTCCTGCCTGCATTCCCGGCGCTGTTGCGCAAGCAGACCAAGGGCGCCGTGTACCCGGCTGCCCGCGCGATCTTGAGCGCGGCCGTCGAGGGGGCCAACCGCGACTTCGACACCGCCTCGCGGATCGAGTCGCGCTACCTGACCAACCTGGTCGTCAACCAGGGCTCGAAGAACATGATCCAGGCGTTCTTCTTCGACCTGCAGGCCATCAACTCCGGGTCGCTGCGCCCGCAGGGCATCGAGCCCTTCAAGGCCACCAAGGTCGGCGTGCTCGGTGCCGGAATGATGGGTGCCGGTATCGCGTACTCGTGCGCCCAGGCCGGTATGGAGGTCGTGCTCAAGGACGTCTCGGCCGAGAACGCCGAGAAGGGCAAGGCCTACTCGGCTGGCATTCTCGACAAGAAGGTGGCCAAGGGCCGCCTGACTGAGGAGAAGAAGGCTGAGTTCCTCGGCCGGATCACCGCGACCGCAGACCCGGCTGACCTCGCCGGCTGTGACCTGGTGATCGAGGCCGTGTTCGAGGACCCGTCGCTCAAGGCCAAGGTTTTCGCCGAGATCATGCCGTTCGTCAACGACGACGCCCTGCTCTGCTCGAACACCTCGACGCTGCCGATCACCGAGCTGGCCGGCGGCGTCGACCGCCCGGCCGACTTCATCGGGCTGCACTTCTTCAGCCCGGTCGACAAGATGCCGCTGGTCGAGATCATCCGCGGCAAGGACACTTCGGACGTCGCGCTGGCCAAGGCCTACGACGTGGTGCAGCAGATCCGCAAGACGCCGATCGTGGTCAACGACAGCCGCGGTTTCTACACCTCCCGCGTGATCGGCACCTTCGTCAACGAGGGGCTGGCGATGCTGGGCGAGGGCGTGCACCCGGTCTCGCTGGAGCGGGCCGCCACCCAGGACGGCTACCCCGTCGGAACCCTGCAGCTCTCCGACGAGCTCAACATGGAGCTGATGCTCAAGATCGGCAAGGCGACTGAGGAAGCCGCACAGCGCGACGGCGTCGACTACGTCGACCACCCGGGCACCGCGGTGGTGAAGAAGATGGTCGAGGCCGGCCGGTCCTCACGCCTGTCGGGTGCTGGCTTCTACGAGTACGTCGACGGCAAGCGCGCCGGTCTGTGGTCGGGGCTCGGTGAGCTCTTCCCCGTGGCCAAGGAGAGCATCCCGTTCGAGGACATCAAGGAGCGGATGCTCTTCGCCGAGGCCCTCGAGACGGCCAAGTGCTTCGAGGAGAACGTCATCACCTCTGCTGCTGCTGCCAACATCGGCTCGATCATGGGCATCGGCTTCCCGCCGATGACCGGTGGCGCTGCGCAGTACATGACCGGCTACGAGGCGGCTGACGGCGAGATCGGCCTGGCCGCGTTCGTCAAGCGCGCCGATGACCTGGCCGGCAAGTACGGCGAGCGGTTCGCGCCCACGCAGTACCTGCGTGACCTTGCCGCCTCGGGCGGGTCGTTCCCCGCGTAGTCCCTGTTCCACCCGCTTCACAATTCAGGTCGAGTCGGCGCAAGTGTGCGGCGACTCGATCTGCTTGTGCGCCGAGTCGGCGTATCTATGCGCCGACTCGACCTGCGTGCGCGGCTTGCACGAGAGCCGCCGCGACCTCGGCCGCCTGGTCAGGGAGGACGAGGCCCGAGGTGACGCGCACGTGATGGCTTGCGCCGGAGGCGAGGAAGGGTGAGCCGGCGGCCACCCGGATGCCACTGGCTGCGAGGTGCAGCAATGCTGCACGCTCGTCGGCGACCGGCAGCCACAGGTTGATGCCGTCGGGTGCAGGCAGCGTGAGACCGAGCCGAGACAGGTGGTCGACGAGCACGCGCTGGCGGGCGAAGTACTGACGACGAGCTTCGGATACCTCGTCGAGCGAGCGCGACTGGGTGAGGAGGTCGAGCAACATCGTCTGCACCATTCGCGACGTCCAGGCGGGGCCAAGCATTCTTCGGGCGACGAGCCGATCGACCAGTGCCGCGGGACCACCGAGCGCGGCGATGCGCAGGTCGGGGCCGTGCGATTTCGAGTACGACCGCACGTGCACGACGCGCTCGGGCAGCCAGGTGCCGAGCGAGACGTCGGGGGCGGTGCTGATCCAACCGGAGTGGTCGTCCTCGATCACCCACGGTTCGCCGAGACCGCTTGCTGTGCCGCGTTTCAGCACCCGGGCCAGGGATGCCGCCCGGGTGGCCGTCATCGAGACGCCGGTGGGATTGTGGGCGCGCGGCTGGAGCACCACGGCCACCGGTCGAGTGTCGAGGGCAGCCTTCAACGAATCGGGCCGCACGCCATCGGCGTCGAGCTCGACCGGCACCACCTCAGCCCCGAGTGCGTCGACCAAGTCGAAGAACGGCGGGAACCCTGGCGACTCGAGCACGACGCGGTCGCCGAACGAGACCACCTGCTCGAGCATCCGAGCGATCCCGTCAGTGGCGCCGTCGACCACCGTGATCGACTCAGCCGGGTAGGGCCAGGTCTCCACCAAGGCCCGGCGCAACCGCGGAAGCACCGGCTCGTCCTGGTAGGCCAGGGTGCCGGCTCGTGCGGAGACGCGTTGCAGCGCCGGTCCGAGCGACGGCAGCAGATCGGGGTCTGGGGTTCCGCGCGACAGGTCGAGCCGCACATCGCCGGGAGCAACGCCCACCAGCTCACGCTGACGAGGGCTCAGCCAGGTGGTGGGTTCGTCGCGCACGAAGGTGCCTGACCTGCCGCGCGAGACCACCAGCCCGTTGCGACGCAGCGCCTGCCACGCGGCGCTGACCGTAGCGGGGGAGACGCTCAGCTCGGCAGCGAGATCGCGGACGGTGGGAAGACGGTCGCCGGGAGCCAACTCACCGGTGCGAATCGCGCGGCTGAACGCGCCGGCGATGCCCCGGGGAGAGCGATCCTCCAGCGCCGCGGCATCCATCGATATTCACCGAAATCCTTGACAAGCACGAAATCCGAGCGAAATGTTCAACTCGCACGATAACACTTGGGACGTTGGGAAACGCGAGACCGGGAGACGCACGTGACGATCGTCAGAGCCGCCATCAGCCAGACCACGTGGACGGGCGACAAGGAGTCGATGCTCGACCGGCACGAGCAGTTCGCGCGCGACGCGGCGGCCGACGGCGCTCAGATCATGTGCTTTCAGGAGCTCTTCTACGGGCCGTACTTCGGCATCACCCAGGACCAGAAGTACTACCGCTACGCCGAGCCGGCCGACGGTCCGATCGTGCAACGCTTCGCCGCGCTGGCCAAGGAGCTCGGCATGGTGCACGTGCTGCCGATCTACGAGGAGGAGCAGACCGGCGTCTACTACAACACCACCGTGGTGGTCGACGCCGACGGCACGGTGCTCGGCAAGTACCGCAAGAACCACATCCCGCACGTGGAGAAGTTCTGGGAGAAGTTCTACTTCCGCCCCGGCAACCTCGGCTACCCGGTCTTCGAGACCGCCGTGGGGAAGGTCGGCACCTACATCTGTTACGACCGGCACTTCCCCGAAGGATGGCGTGAGCTCGGCCTCAACGGCGCGCACATGGTGTTCAACCCCAATGCGACCAAGCCCGGCCTGTCGAACCGGCTGTGGGAGGTGGAGGGTCCGTGTGCGGCGGTGGCCAACGGCTACTTCGTGCTGCAGCCCAACCGGGTCGGCCTCGAGGACAACGAGTACGGCGACGAGGCGGTCAACTTCTACGGCACCAGCCAGGTGATCGACCCACGCGGCAACTTCGTGGGCGACCTCGGGTCGAGCGAGAAGGAGGAGCTGCTCGTGCGCGACCTCGATCTCGACATGGTGCAGCAGATGCGCGACGACTGGCAGTTCTACCGCGACCGTCGCCCCGACTCCTACAGCGCGATCGCGCAGGCCTAGCGGTGGTTGAAGTGCGAGGTGCGCTAGCGCCGAGCCTCGAGACGAGGGCGAGCCGCATCCCGGTGGTTTCGAGGGTCGGGCCTGGCGGCCCTCGCACCTCAACCAACGGCTGCTCGAACGTGGTGGTTTCGAGGGTCGGGCCTGGCGGCCCTCACACCTCAACCAACGGCATCCGGAAGGTGGTTGAGGTGCGAGGCGCGCTAGCGCCGAGCCTCGAAACCCCGGCACCCTCACGAAAGGCCGACTCCGCATGAGCACCCTGCTGATCACCGGCGGCACCGTCGTCAGCTCGACCGGCCGCACCCAGGCCGACGTGCTGGTCGACGGCGAGACCATCGTCGCCGTCCTGGCCCCGGGCTCGACCCTGCTGGGGTCCGACCTCACCCAGAGCGTCGACCGCGTCATCGACGCCACCGGCAAGTACGTCATCCCGGGCGGCATCGACGCGCACACGCACATGCAGCTGCCGTTCGGCGGCACGGAGGCCAGCGACACCTTTGAGTCCGGCACCACCGCCGCGGCCTGGGGTGGCACCACCAGCATCATCGACTTCGCCGTGCAGAAGTACGGCGAGGCGGTTGAGACCGGGCTCGCGGCCTGGCACGAGAAGGCCGCCGGCAATTGCGCGGTCGACTACGGCTTCCACCAGATCATCGGCGGCGTCGACGAACAGTCGCTCAAGGCGATGGAGACGTTGGTCGACGAGGGCATCACCTCCTACAAGCTGTTCATGGCCTACCCCGGCGTCTTCTACTCCGACGACGCACAAATCCTCAAGGCCATGCAGAAGGCCGCCGAGCTCGGGCTGCTCACGATGATGCACGCCGAGAACGGGCCCGCCATCGACGTGCTGGCCGAGCAGCTCTACAACGCCGGCAAGACCGCCCCCTACTTCCACGGCATCGCCCGCGCCTGGCAGATGGAGGAGGAAGCCACGCACCGCGCGATCATGCTGGCCGACCTCACCGAGGCACCGCTCTACGTCGTGCACGTGAGCGCGAAGCAGGCCGTCGCCCAGCTCGCGGCCGCCCGCGACCGCGGCAAGAACGTGTTCGGCGAGACCTGCCCGCAGTACCTCTACCTCTCACTGGAGGAACAGCTCGGCGCCCAGGGTGACCCGACCTGGGGCGACTTCGAGGGAGCCAAGTGGGTCTGCTCGACACCGTTGCGCTCACGCGAGGAGGGCCACCAGAACGCCATGTGGCAGGGGCTGCGCACCAACGACCTCCAGATGGTGTCGACCGACCACTGCCCGTTCTGCATGAAAGACCAGAAGGAGCTCGGTCGCGGCGATTTTCGCGCCATCCCCAACGGCATCGGCTCGATCGAGCACCGTCTCGACCTGATGTACCAGGGCGTCGTGACCGGCGAGATCACCCTCGAGCGCTGGGTCGAGCTCACCTCCACCACGCCGGCTCGGATGTTCGGTCTCTACGGCACCAAGGGAGTCATCGCTCCCGGCGCGGACGCCGACATCGTGGTCTACGACCCGAACGGCCACACCTCGATCGGGGTCGACACTCTGCCCGATGGCTCCCCTTCGGGTCGTGTCCACCACATGAACATGGATCACTCGGCCTGGGAGGGCTACGAGATCGACGGGCACGTCGACGTCGTGGTCAGCCGCGGCTCGGTGCTGGTGTCTGACGGTGAGTTTCACGGTCGGGCTGGGCACGGGAACTATCTCAAGCGCGGACTCACCCAGTACCTCGTCTAGCTCGCCGGGTTTCGAGGATCGCTTCGCGCGCACCCCAACCACCGAGACACGGCTCAACCACCGGAAAGCAGGAACCTGATGGACTTCGGAGTCGTCCTCCAGACCAACCCCCCGGCCTGGCGCACGGTCGGCCTGGCCAAGCAGGCCGAGGAGCACGGGTTCGACTACGTGTGGACCTTTGACTCGCACCTGCTCTGGCAGGAGCCCTACGTCATCTACTCCGCGATCCTGGCCGAGACCAAGCGGGTGATCGTCGGTCCGATGGTGACCAACCCCGCCACCCGCGACTGGACCGTGACCGCCTCGGTGTTCGCCACCCTCAATGAGATGTACGGCAATCGCACGGTGGTCGGCATGGGGCGCGGCGACTCGGCCGTGCGGGTGCTCAACGGCAAGCCGTGCACGCTCAAGGAGGTGCGCGAGGCCACCCACGTCATCCGCGAGCTCGGCAACTGCCGTCCGGTCGAGCACAACGGCGCCACCCTTCAGTTCCCGTGGGCGCGCACGTCGTCGCTCGAGGTGTGGGTGGCGGCCTACGGGCCGCTGGCGCTCAAGACCGCGGGCGAGGTGGGTGACGGGTTCATCCTGCAGCTCGCCGACGTCGACATCGCGGCCTGGATGATCAGCCAGGTGCGGGCCGCCGCCGAGGCGGCCGGTCGCGACCCCGACTCACTCACGTTCTGCGTCGCCGCGCCGGCGTACGTCGGTGACGACAGCGCCGAGTCGATGGCCCACATGCGCGAGCAGTGCCGGTGGTTCGGCGGCATGGTCGGAAACCACGTGGCCGACATCGTGGCGAAGTACGGCGAGGAGGCCGACTTCCCGGCGGTGCTCGTCGACTACATCAAGGGCCGCACCGACTACGACTACAACACCCACGGCAAGGCCGACAACGACCACGTCGACTTCGTGCCCGACGAGATCGTCGATCGGTTCTGTCTGCTGGGCACGCCCGCGCAGCACGTGGCGAAGCTCAAGCAGCTCAAGGCGATCGGCGTCGACCAGTTCTCGATCTACCTCCAGCACGACAACAAGGAGGAGACGATGCGGGTCTACGGCGAGTCGATCATGCCGGGGTTGCGCGATCACGTGACAGCCAAGGCCTGACCGCGTGACGACAGCGATCACCGCCGGCACCCCCACACGCCGACGACCCACCCCAGGCGGCACGCAGGTGCGTGCCGTCCTGCTGGGCATCACCGGCGTGATCGCCCTCGCAGGTGCCTGGGAGGCCTACAAGGCGTTGGCGCCCGAGGACGGCGTGGTCGTCGGCGAGAGCCGGGTGCTGCCCCGCACCACCGACCTCGCCATGCCCCACGTGTGGGACATGCTCCAACGTCTCAGCGAGCCGGTCACCAGTCTGCCGGGCGCGGCGCCACTGTGGCGGGTGGTGCTGGACGCAGGCGTCATCTCGTTCGGCATCGCCGCCGTCGGCTGGGCCGTGGGCACCAGCGTGGGCCTCCTCCTGGCCTTACTGATGCAACGGTCGCGACTGGCCGAGTGGGGCCTGCTGCCCTGGATCGTGCTCAGCCAGACGGTGCCGCTCATTGCCTTCGCACCTGTGGTACGCAGCTGGGGCTCCCGCGTCGAGATCGGAAGCTGGGAGTGGCCGCCGTGGCTCTCCGTGGCCCTGATCGCCAGCTACTTGGCGTTCTTCCCCGTCGCGGTCGGCGCTCTCAAGGGGTTGCAGTCGCCGGCGCGCATCCATACCGAGCTGATGCACACCTACGCGGCCACCTGGTGGGAGACGATGCGGCGGGTGCGGGTGCCGGCCGCCGTGCCCTACCTGTTGCCGGCGTTGCGCCTCGGTGCGGCGAGCGCCGTGGTGGGCACGGTCGTGGCAGAGGTCTCGACCGGCTACCTCGACGGCATCGGGCGACTGCTCGTGTCCTACGCAGGGCAGGCCTCGGGCGACCCCGCCAAGGCCTGGGCGCCGATCTTCGGTGCGATCGCCATGGGCCTGGTGGCGGCCGGCGTCGTGGGCGTGATCGGACTGCTGCTGCGCGACTACCGACGAGGAGAGGCCGCCTGATGACCGACCCCAGCGTGTTGGCACCACCAGCCGTCTACGTGGCTGCTGTGAGCAAGACCTTCTCGGGTCGTCAGGGTGAGGTGCGCGCTCTCTCGGAGGTCGACCTGACGGTGGCGCCCGGTGAGTTCGTGTCCTTGATCGGACCGTCCGGGTGCGGCAAGTCGACCCTGCTGCGCCTGATCGCCGACCTCGACAAGCCCACCGAGGGGCGGGTCGAGGTATTTGGGCACACCGCCCTGCAGGCACGGGTCCGTCAGGACTACGGCATCGCTTTCCAGCAGGCGGGACTGCTGCCGTGGCGCACGGTGGCTGGCAACATCTCCTTGCCGCTGGAGCTGCACGGAGTCGGCCGCAACGAGCGGCGCCAGCGCATCGTCGAGCTCGCCGAGCTGGTCGGGCTCTCCGAGTTCGCCACCCACCACCCCGACCAGCTCTCCGGCGGAATGCAGCAACGAGTGGCGATCGCCCGCGCCCTGGCCGAACGGCCGCGACTGCTCCTCATGGACGAGCCGTTCGGGGCCCTCGACGAGATGACCCGCGAGCGCATGCAGATCGAGCTGGCGCGGATCGCCGCCGAGACCGGCGCGGCGGTGGTCTTCGTGACCCACTCCATCTCCGAGGCGGTTTTCCTCAGCGACCGGGTGGTCGTCATGTCGCCGCGACCGGGCCGGATCACCGGAGTGGTCGAGACCGGCTTCGGTCGGCGCATCGTGCGCGACGAGATGTTGCGCGAGTCGAGCGACTTCTTCGCCAAGGTCACCGAGGTGCGCGAGTCCTTGCACGGCGGGTCGGCCCGCGTGCCGATGGCCAAGGACGCCTGATGCGCTCGCCCACCGTCGAGCGGAGCCTCCGGATCGGGGTTCCCCTCCTGGTCGGGCTGGTCGTCGTGACGGTCTGGCAGTTCTTGGTCAGCGTCGTGGAGGTCTCGCCCTACCTGCTGCCCGGGCCGGGCGAAATTTGGGAGGAGTCGCGGGCCAACGCGGCCGCGATCCGTGAGGCCACCTTCATCACCGGCAGCAACGCCCTGGTGGGCCTGCTCTTCGGTGGCTTGGTCGCGGTGCTGCTGGCCGGTCTGTCGGCGTGGGCGCGTTGGGTCGACGGGCTGTTCGCAGCCGTCGTCGCCGGACTGGCCGTGGTGCCGATCGTGGCGCTCGCGCCGGTGCTCAACTCCATGTACGGCGCCGACAGCGAGTACGGACGCCGCGCGATCGCCGCGATCGCCGCCTTCGTGCCGGTCTACCTCAACACCGTGCGGGGGCTCCGCCAGACCACACCGATCCATCGTGACCTGATGCGTTCCTACGCGGCGACGGGCTGGCAGACCTTCCGCTCGCTCACCCTGCCGGCGGCTACTCCGTTCGTGCTCACCGGCGTCCGCGTGGCGAGCTCGCTGGCCGTCATCTCGGCGCTGGTGGCTGAGTACTTCGGGGGGCCGCGCGGTGGGCTCGGCAGCTTCATCTCCACCTCGGCCGCCACCAGTGCCTACGCCCGCGCCTGGGCCTACGTGGTGGCGGCAATCGTGCTGGGTCTGGTGGCCTACCTGGTCACGGCGTTGCTCGAGCGGCTCGTGCAGCACCGCCTGCCCACCGGCGGCACCTAGGACGCCGCCCCTCGACTCGGAGGTTCGCAGCGTCGCGAACCGGCATCGCCCGCACTCCCACCCGAAAGGTTCCAGATGAGAAACCCACTCCGCCGCAGCTTCGCGGCACCCCTTGCGAGCGCAGTCGCCCTGGTCGCGACCGCGGCCTTCTTGACCAGTTGCGCCAGCGACGACGACGGAGGTCTTCAGGCTGGCGGCGAGGACCTCCAACAGGTCAAGCTGCAGCTGCAGTGGCTGCCGCAGGCACAGTTCGCCGGCTACTACGCAGCCGTCGACCAAGGCTTCTTCGCCGACGAAGGGCTCGAGGTGGAGATCATCCCCTCGGGCGGTGACATCGTGCCGCAGGACGCCTTGTCGAACGGTGACGCCGACTACGCGATCGCGTGGGTGCCCAAGGTGCTCGGCTCGATCGAGCAGGGCGCCAACCTGACCAACATCGCCCAGATCTTCCAGCGGTCGGGCACCCTCCAGGTCGCGTGGGCCGACTCCGGCATCGACTCGGTTGCCGACTTCGAGGGCAAGAAGATCGGCTCGTGGGGCTTTGGCAACGAGTGGGAGATCTTCGCGGCGATGGCGGCCGAGGGTCTGGACGCCGAGACGGTCGACGTCGTCACCCAGGACTTCAACATGAACGCCTTCCTCCAAGGTGACATCGACGCCGCCCAGGCGATGACCTACAACGAGTACGCGCAGGTGCTCGAGACCGTCGACCCCGACACCGGCGAGCTCTACGACCCCTCGCAGTTCAACGTGATCTCGTATGAAGACACCGAGGGCGCGATGCTCCAGGACGCGATCTGGGCCGACACCGAGCGGCTCGCCTCCGACGACGAGTACGCCGAGACGACGGTCGCGTTCCTGAAGGCCGTCATCAAGGGGTGGGCGTTCGCCCGCGACAACCCCGAGGACGCCGCGGCGATCACGGTGGCAGCCGGCTCCAGCTGGGGCCCGAGCCACGAGCTGTGGATGACCAACGAGACCAACAAGCTCGTGTGGCCGGCGCCGAACGGCATCGGGGTCATGGACGACGCGGCCTACCAGCAGACCGTCGACGGCGCCCTGGCTGCCGTCAACGAGCAGGGCCAGAACCTGATCACGACCGATCCCGGAGTCGTCTACGACAACCAGTACATCGAGGACGCGATCGCCGAGCTCGGCGACGAGGTCGACACCACCGGTGCCGACTTCACCCCGATCGACGTGACGCTCACCGAGGGCGGCAACTAGGCATGGGGGTTTCGAGGCTCGGCGCTGGCGCGCCTCGCACCTCAACCACCACCGGTGGTTGAGGTGTGAAGGCCGCTAGGCCTGAGCCTCGAAACCCCGCGACCACCCGGTGGTTGAGGTGTGAAGGCCGCTAGGCCTGAGCCTCGAAACCCCGCAAGCAGACGCACAACCGCAATCACTACCCACCCACCACAGGAGGCCGACGACGATGACGGACCTGGACGCCCACGCCAAGACGCTCGACCGGGCGCACGTGTTCCACTCGTGGTCGGCGCAGGCCGCACTCGACCCGATGGTGATCGCCGGCGGGCTCGGCTCGACCGTCTGGGATCACGCCGGACGGCGCTACCTCGACTTCTCCAGCCAGCTGGTCAACGTCAACATCGGCCACCAGCACCCGGCCGTGGTGGCCGCCATCCAGAAGCAAGCCGCTGAGCTGGCCACGATCGCCCCGTCGACGGCCAACCTCGTGCGCGGCGAGGCAGCCCGACGGATCACCGACCGCGCGCCCGATGGCCTCAACAAGGTCTTCTTCACCAACGGCGGAGCTGACGCCAACGAGAACGCCGTCCGGATGGCGCGCCTGCACACCGGACGCGACAAGGTGGTCTCCACCTACCGCAGCTATCACGGCAACACCGGCGCGGCCGTGGTGGCGACCGGCGACTGGCGCCGCGTGCCCAACGAGTTCGCGCGCGGCCACGTGCACGTGTTCGGCCCGTATCTCTACCGCAGTGAGTTCTGGGCGACGTCTCCTGAGGAGGAGTGCGAGCGGGCGCTCACGCACCTGCGGCGGGTGATCGAGTGCGAGGGGCCGGGCAGCATCGCGGCGGTGCTCTTGGAGACCATCCCCGGCACTGCAGGCGTCCTGATTCCACCGCCCGGCTACCTCGCCGGTGTCCGCAAGCTGTGCGACCAGCACGGCATCGTGCTGATCCTGGACGAGGTGATGGCTGGCTTCGGACGGACCGGCGAGTGGTTTGCGTTCGACGGGTTCGAGCTGGGCCGCGGACCCGATCTCATCACCTTCGCCAAGGGCGTGAACTCTGGCTACGTTCCGGTCGGCGGCGTCGTGATCAGCGACGAGATCGCCGCCGACTTCGACGAGACCGTCTTCCCGGGGGGGCTCACCTACTCCGGCCATCCACTGGCCGCAGCCTCGATCGTGGCGGCGCTCGACGCGATGGAGTCCGAGGGCATCGTCGC
Organism: Nocardioides sp.; assembly: GCA_049583775.1. Classification (GTDB taxonomy): domain Bacteria; phylum Actinomycetota; class Actinomycetes; order Propionibacteriales; family Nocardioidaceae; genus Nocardioides. Next base: position 531 of record JBAUWM010000048.1, on the reverse strand, counting down.
GAACGCGAAGCGGATCGGAGACGACGTGCTCGGTCCTGGTCTGCGTGACTTGGCCGAGAGGCACCCGGTGGTCGGCGAAGTCCGCGGCACCGGCGTTTTCTGGGCGGTCGAGCTGGTGGCCGACCGTGCGTCGCGAGCGCCTCTGCCCGCTGGCTTGATGGGCCGCGCGAAGACCGAGCTGGTGGCCCGTGATCTGTTGCCCTTCACCGCCGAGAACCGCATCCATGCCGTGCCGCCCTGCGTCGTCACCGACGACGAGGTAGCTCAGGCCCTCGCTGCATACGACGACGTCCTCACCCTGCTCGACAAGGAGATCTCATGACCGCCCCTGCTGACGTAATACCCGACCTGCCCGTGCTCGACCACTGGATCGACGGTGCCCCTGCCGCGGGGGCGTCCAGCCGCACCGGGCCGGTCTACGACCCTGCGCTCGGGGAGATCTCCAAGCACGTGCGTTACGGGTCGGCGGCCGACGTCGACACCGCTGTCGCCGCGGCCAAGGCCGCGTTCTCCGGGCCTGGTGGGTGGGGC
>JBAUWM010000047.1:0-2778 GCA_049583775.1 Nocardioides sp. | reverse complement strand
TCGGCCGGTGCCGACTGGGCGACCAACCCGGTCACCCAGATCCGTTGGGGCCTGGGATACATCCAAGACCGCTACGGCAGCCCCTGCGGAGCCTGGGGCCACAGCCAGTCCCACGGCTGGTACTGACGTCCCCGGTAGGTCGAGCAGCGAGCGTAAGCGAGCGTCGTCGAGACCCGGTGACCGTCGACGCAGTAGTTCGGGTTGCGGGGTCTCGACTTCGCTCGACCACCGGCGAGTTCGCTCGACCACCGGTGGCTTTGCTCGACCACCGGTGGCTAGGGGTGGGTCATGCTCTCCAGGTCGAGTGCCGCGTCCAGTTCGGCCTCGGTGAGCTCACCACGCTCGACGTAGCCGAGGTCGAGCACCGTCTCGCGGATGGTGCGTCCCTCGGCCAGGGCCTGCTTGGCGATCTTCGCGGCCGCCTCGTAGCCGATGTGCTTGTTGAGCGGTGTGACCACCGACGGCGATGACTCGGCGTAGCGGCGCATGCGCTCGGCGTCGGCGGTGATGCCGGCGATGCAGCGATCGGCCAACAGGGTGCTGGACGTCGCGAGTAGCCGGATCGACTCGAGCACGTTGCGGGCGATCACCGGCATCGCCACGTTCAGCTCGAAGTTGCCACTGGCGCCGGCGGCGGCCACGGTCGCGTCGTTGCCAATCACCTGGAAGCAGACCATCAGCGTGGCTTCGGGAAGCACCGGGTTGACCTTGCCCGGCATGATGCTCGACCCCGGCTGCAGGTCAGGCAGGTGGATCTCGGCCAGGCCCGTCGTGGGGCCGGATGACATCCAGCGCAGGTCGTTGCAGATCTTGATGAGACCGACCGCGATAGTCCGGAGCACGCCACTGAGCTCCACGAGCGAGTCGCGGGTGCCTTGTGCCTCGAAGTGATTGCGCGCCTCAGTGAACGGCTGACCGGTCGCCTCACCGAGCACCTCGATCGTGCGGGCGGCGAACCCGGGCGGCGTGTTGATGCCGGTGCCGACGGCGGTGCCACCCAGAGGCAGCTCGCGCACTCGCGGCAGCACCCCGTCTAACCGCTCGATGCCGTAGCGAACTGTCGCGGCATAGCCGCCGAGTTCTTGCCCGAGCATCACCGGTGTCGCGTCCATCAGGTGGGTGCGGCCAGCCTTCACCAGGTCGCTGAACTCGACTGCCTTGCTCTCCAAGGCTGCGGCCAGGTGCTCGAGAGCCGGCTCGAGGTCGGCGGCGATGGCTAGCGTCGTCGCAACGTGGATGGCGGTCGGGAAGGTGTCGTTGCTCGACTGGCTTGCGTTCACGTGATCGTTGGGGTGCACCTCGGTTCCGGCGCGTGTCGCGAGCGAGGCGATCACCTCGTTGGCGTTCATGTTCGAGCTGGTCCCGGAGCCGGTTTGGAAGACGTCGATCGGGAAGTGTTCATCGTGCTCTCCGGCGGCCACCGAGCGGGCAGCCTCGACGATCGCACTGGTCTGCTCGGACGTCAGCACCCCCAGGTCCCCGTTGGCGGCAGCCGCTGCAGCCTTCACTTCGCCGAGGGCGTGCACGAGGCGCGGCTCGAGCGGGGTGCCGCTGATCGGGAAGTTTTCGACCGCCCGTTGGGTCTGCGCCCGCCACAGTGCAGCCGCGGGTACCTCGACCTCGCCCATGGAGTCGTGTTCGATGCGTACGTTGTCAGCGCTCACCCGTCTAACGTAACGCGACAAGGGGAACACATGTCTGACTGGCTCGAGGACCTCTCCACGCTGCAAGTTCTGCTGCTGGTTGCGGGCGTCCTGGTCGGCGGTTCGCTCGTCGCGGCAGCACTCGGCGGATTATTGGTTCGCTTTGGCATGCGCCAGCCGTGGGTGATTCGCCGCGCCAGCGCCTTGTCGATCCGCCTCCTCGGCCTGATCAAGCGTCCGCTCACCATCGTGGTGCTCGACGAGGTGGCCGCGGTGATCCAGACCGGTCACTACACACAGAACATCTCGGCGGCGCTGATGGAGAACCACGACGAGCTCAAGGCGCTCGTCGCTGAGAAGATCCGTAACGACCCCAACGCCAAGCTCGTGAGCAAGCTGCCCGGCTACGAGGCGATCGTCTCCGAGGTCACCGAGACCACCATGCGTGTCATCATCGAGATGCTCAGCGACCCTCGCATGGATGAGCTGGTCTCCGATCTGCTGCGCAACAACCTCGAGCAGATCAAGCGGGCGGTGCGCGAGCGCCAGCACGAGCAGGTGGGTCCGCCGGCGCCGCCGGATCCCTACTCTGGCCCGGCGGCAGTGCGGGCGAGGTAGAGCCAGTACCGCTCCGTGCAGCCCCTTCGTGCGACGTCGAGCTGCTCGACGTCGGTGTCGTCGAAGACGCGGGCGAGTGCTCCGGCCACCTCGGGGGTGTTAGCGGCCGACGAGACCACTACGACGCCGCCCGGGCGCAGGATCCGCGCGACGTCGCCCAAGAACGTGCGCCTGGAGATGGGCCCGTTGTTGCCGTTGAGCAGCACCAGGTCGTAGCTCGCCGACTGGGCCTCAGCTACCGCGACGGCGAGGTCGGCCACCACCACACGAACCCGCTCGTCTGCCAGCAGCGCCGGACCGTGGGCGATCGTGCCGTCGCGCATCCAGTCGACCAGCGCCTGCTCGCGCTCGACCACCGCGCACCGCTCGACCCGCGAGTCGGACAGCACCTCGTGCATCAAGAAGCCCAGACCCAGACCACCCACGACCACGGCCCGGGGCTCCCTGCAGCACCCCAGGGCGGCGGCAGCCAGAGCTCGCTCGGTGCTCTCCTCGCCGGTGTCCCGCACGAACACGC
>JBAUWM010000046.1:0-1610 GCA_049583775.1 Nocardioides sp. | reverse complement strand
CCTTTCGAACGATGGCTGCTCGACCGGGTGGCGGCCGGGCCCGGACCGGTCGTCGAGGTCGGCTGCGGACCGGGGCACGTCACGGCCTACCTGGCTGCCGCCGGAGCAGAGGCCACCGGCATCGACCTCACTCCCGAGATGGTCGAGCAGGCACGGCGCCGCTTCCCTGACGGGAGCTACGAGGTCGGCGACCTGCGTCGACTGATGCGGCCGACCACGGCCGAAGGCTGGGGTGCCGTGCTCGCCTGGTACTCGCTGATCCACCTGGCCGCTTCCGAGCTTGCAGGGGCCGTCGATGCGCTCGTACGGCCACTGAGGTCGGGTGGCACGCTCGTGATTGCCCTGCACGCAGGCACCGCCGTGCGCAACAACTCGTCGTGGTTCGGCCACGAGATCGATCTCGACTTCGTCTTCAACGAACCGGCAGAGGTGGTCGGCCTGGTGCGCAACGCTGGTCTGGTCGACGTCGAGTGGTACCACCGCGGCCCGTTCACCGGTCGCGGCGAGTCGACTGAGCGGCTCTACGTGGTGGGTCGCAAACCCTGACTGACGCCGCTTTGCAACCTTCTCGGGACTACCTACGTCTGGTAGGTGTGCCCATGTGGGCACCGCCCACCGGGCGTCACCTCACGGAAGAGAAGAACACGATCATGCGTACGGCACTTCGCACCATGGCAGCCACGACGGCCACTGCGGCTCTGACCCTCACTCTCGCGGCCTCGCTGGCCACCACGGCTACCGCTGCGGGCATCGGCGTCACTGACCCGAACGACACCTCGCACGGCTCCGACCTGCGCTCGGTCCAGGTCAAGCACGGACGCGACAACGTCAAGGTCATCACCACCCACGAGAACCTCCGCCGCGACCCGGCCTCGGGGTCCGGTGGGGTCGTCTACCTCGACACCGACCCCGACGACGACGGCCCTGAGTTCGCCCTGGTGGGTGGCTACTTCGTCGGCACCGACTACCAACTCGTCGCCACCGAAGGGTTCGGCCAGAAGAAGTGGGGGCAACCGGTCGAGTTCGGCGACTACCGGATGACCATCAACTACGCCAAGGAGCACGTGCGCACGCAGATCTCTCGTGCCGCGATCGGCGACCCCGACGAGGTCCGCGTGGCAATTCGTGTCTCAGGTACACGCACCGACGGCACCAGCCATGGTCTCGTCGACTGGCTCGGCGAGTCGCGCAGCTTCACCGAGTGGGTCGCGCGGGGCTGACGTCAGGCCAGGTCGACGACGCAGTCGGCCAGGACGGGCGAGCCGTCCCGGTCTCCACCACTGATGGCAGCAGCGGCGACAATCCGGTCGCCCTCGAGCCAGCCGCGCACGGCAATCGTCTCGCCGGGGAAAACGACCCCCGAGAAGCGGCCGCCGAAGCCGGAGACCCGGGACGCGTCACCGTCGAGCAGGGCGTCGGTCAGTTCGCGCAGCACGATGCCGTAGGAGCACAGGCCGTGCAGGATCGGCGCCGGGAAGCCGGCTGCCTTGGCGAAGTCGGGGTCGGAGTGCAGCGGGTTGCGGTCGCCGCAGAGCCGGTAGAGCAGAGCCTGCTGAGGCGTCACCGCATAGCTGACGTCGGCGTCCGGGGCGCGCTCGGGCAGGTCAACT
>JBAUWM010000045.1:0-4269 GCA_049583775.1 Nocardioides sp. | reverse complement strand
ACGACAGGCCGAAGACCACCCGGTTGAGGAAGAACTGCAGCTGCCACTGGTCCTGCTGGTCGCCGCCGACGCCGCCGCCCCGGTCGGCCTGGAGGTGGTGCGCCAGGTCCCCCTGGGCGCCGAGGCCACCGCCGACGACTTCGAGGACGCCCTCGACGCCGCCATCGACGACCCCGAGGTCGACGCGGTGATCGCGGTCTACATCCCACCACTCAACGTTTCGGGCGAGGACGTCGCCAACGTGCTCGCCGCGGTCGGCGAACAGTCCGACAAGCCCCTGGTCTCCTCGTTCCTGGGGGCCGAGGGCGTGCCTGAACTGTTGCGCGTGCCCGATGTCGCCGGCTCCGCCGCGGGCCGCGGATCAGTGCCGTCATACCCGGCGGTAGAAGCTGCCGTGCGCGCGATGGCCAGCGTGGTCGAGTACGCCATCTGGCTGCGGACCCCCGACGGCCAGCCGCCTGACCCCGCCGAGGTCGACACCGCTTCCGCTAGGCGGATCCTCAACGAGCTGCTCGCTGTGCACCCCGAGGGCATCGACCTCTCCCGGGCCCAAGTCACTGAACTGCTGGCGACCTACGGCATCGAGCTGTGGGACTCCATCCCTGTCGCGAACGTGAAGGCGGCCCAGGCTGCGGGCAAGAAGCTCGGCTGGGACGTCGTCCTCAAGGCGACCGCGGAGGGTCTGCGAGAGCGTCCGGACCTCGCCCACGTGTGGCGCAACATCGACAGCAACACGGAGATGAAGACGGCGTGGGACTCGCTGTCCGCGATCGTCAGAGACCCTTCAGCGGCCGACTTCGTGGTTCAGAAGAACTCCGCCCCCGGAGTGCCGGTGGCCATTCGCAGCATGGAGGACCCGCTCTTCGGGCCGGTGGTCTCGTTCGGCATCAGCGGGCCGATCATCGACCTGCTGGCCGACCGCGCCTACCGAATTCCGCCGCTGGGGGAGCGAGACATCTCGGCCATGGTGCGCGAGGTGAAGAGCTCACCGATCCTGTTCGGCTACCGCGGCGCCGAGCCGATCGATGTCCAGGCCATCGAACGACTCATCGGTCGGGTGGCGCAGATGCAGAACGACCTCCAGCAACTCAGCACGCTCGAGCTCTCGTTGGTGCTCGCCGGCACTGACGGGGCCACCGTGCTCACGGCCTCGGCTCGAGTAGCGCCGGTTGCCGATCCTCGCTCAGACATGTTCGCGCGCCGCCTGCCCGACCATCCGGGCGACACCGTCCCCCAGTAGGCCCGCCGCGACCGCGTGGCAGACTGACCGACGTGCGCAGCCCCCGCCCGATCGACGAGCTCGACCGCTCACGCGACCTTCGTAAAGCCATCGACCGCACCGGTTATTACCCGGAGGTCGTGGTGGACGCCGTCAACGGCGCCGTCGCCGACGAGCAGGTCACGTCGTTCTACGTGCACCACGAGCCGACCTTTGAGCGCGACGAGGTGCGTCGTCACCTGAGCGTCGTCGTGCTCACGCCCAGCCGGTTGATCCTGGCGCACACCGACGAGCACGCAGGCGACGATCTGCTGCCAGAGCCGTACACCTCCACCTCCACCGAGGCCGTGAGCCTGACCGCGGTGAAGTCGGTGGTGGTCACTCGCATGACCGCCAACCCGACGGCGGGCCCCCGTCCGCCGGCCGAGGCCGTGATGACCATCGGCTGGGGCGGCGTCAGCCGGCTCGACCTCGAACCGGCCGGTTGCAGCGACCCGCAGTGCGACGCTGACCACGGTTATACCGGTGTCTTGGCCTCCGACGACTTCTCGCTCCGCGTCTCGGCTGCGGCTGATGGCAAGGATGCCGTGGCCGGACTGCTCGCCTTCGCAGCGGCGCTTTCCGCAGCGACCCAGCACTGAGCCTGAGCATGGGCGATCTCGAGAACGGCGCGGTCTTCGTCGAACCGGCGTACGGGCATCGGTCCTTGGCCGACGTCGTCCCCGCCGTCGCTACCGCCCTGGGCACGCCGATCGGACGGGCTCCGAGCGGCCTGGTGCTGCCCGGGGCGGCGGCCTACGTCGTGTTCTTGGTCGATGGGCTCGGCGCCCGGCTGCTGCAGCGCTACGCCCACGCCGCGCCCTACCTGGCCAGCCTGCTCGAAGCCGCAGGAGCCGACGGGTCCGGAACCGCCGGCGTGCCCTCCACCACCGCCACCAGCCTGTCGTCGTTCGGAACGGCGCTCACCCCCGGCGGTCACGGGCTGGTGGGGTTCACCGCGCGGGTGCCGGGCACCGACCAGCTGCTCAACCATCTCTGGTGGGACCAGGACGTCGATCCCCTCGAGTGGCAGCCACATCCCACGGCGTTCGCCGCACTCACCACCGCGGGTGTCACGGTGACCGTGGTGAACAAGCGGGAGTTCGAGCGCTCTGGACTCACCATCGCGTCGTCGCGCGGTGCGGAGTTCGTGGGGGCTGACAAAGTGGGGGAGCGGATCGCCGCAGCGGTGACCGCCTCGGGCTCGCGCCCCTCCTTGACCTACCTCTACGACAGCGACCTCGACTGGACTGGCCACAAATGGGGCGTTTCATCGAGCCAGTGGCTGCAGCAGCTGGCCATGGTCGACGCCGAGGCCGAGCAGTTGCGTGAGACCTTGCCCAGCGACGTCCGGCTCGTCGTGGTCGCCGACCACGGCATGGTCGACTCGCCGACCGATCACCGCACCGACGTCGACGAGCACCTCGAGCTGCTCGACGGAGTCGCACTGCTCGGTGGTGAAGCGCGGTTCCGCCACCTCTACTGCCGAAGCGGTGCCGTCGACGACGTTCTAGCGACGTGGCGTGAGCGCTTGGGCGACGTGGCTGAAGTGCTGACGCGCACCGAGGCCGTCACGCGCGGCTGGTTCGGTCCGGTCGACGCCGCCGTACTCCCGCGCCTCGGCGACGTGCTCGTCGCGTGTCGCGGCGACCACGGCATCTTCTCGACCGAGCGGTTTGGCTACGAGAAGTCCTTGGTGGGACTGCACGGCTCGCTCACCGCCGACGAGATGATGATTCCGGTCCTCGTCGACTGAAGCGGGCGCGGCCTTTCGTGGTTCGGAGGACGCAGGCCGTGGGGTGGGTCAGGCTGGCCTCGTGACTGACAGTCGATATCCCCGGATGGTCTTGCTCCTCGCGCTTGTGCTGACCCTTGTCGCGGCGGCACCGGCCACATCAGCATCGGGGTCGGGTGCGCGCGCAGACACGCGGACATCAGTGTCCGGCTGGTCGACCAGCTCGGTGAGCCGCGCCCCCGGAGAGCAGATGACGTTCCGGGTGCGCGTTGTGTCGCACGTTCGCGCCGGGCGAGCGGTGATCCTCCAAGAGCGTCGCGCCGGAGCCGCTTGGCGGCGGTCGTCACGGGTGGCAAGCGGCTCGACCGGTCGGGCCACGTTGCGATATCTGGTGCCGGAGGTGGACGCCGACACGCCGCGCCTGGCCCTGCGCCTCAGGGTGGCTCGGGCTCGCGGCATGAAGGCCGTGACCACTGATCCCATCCTGGTGACGGTGAGCAGCTCGGCGCCCGCCCCGTCGCCGAATCCGACCCCCACTCCGAGCCCGACCCCCACTCCGAGCCCGACCCCTACGCCGACTGGGGACCGGGCTACGCGCGTGCTCGAGCTGGTCAACGAGGCCCGCTCGACCGGCCAGACGTGCGGTGCCGAGCAGTTCCCACCGGCGGCGCCGCTGGCGGCGCAGCCACAGCTGACCGCCGCCGCGACGAAGTACGCGGCGCGGATGGCTGATGAAAATTTCTTCGCGCATGTCAGTCCGACCGGCGACACGATGGCGGACCGCGTGAACGCCGAGGGGTACCAGTGGTGGGGGCTGGGCGAGAACATCGCAGCCGGTTACAGCACGCCGGAAGCGGCTGTAGCTGGGTGGCTCAAGAGCCCCGGACACTGCGGAAACATGATGGAGGCCTCCTACTCCGACCTCGGAGTCGGCATCGCGGAGAACCCGAACTCCGACCACGGAATCTACTGGGTGCAGGTCTTCGGCAGCCCGCGCTGAGCTCGGACGGGTTGCCGGAGACGGGTCAGCGTTGGTTCAGCCGAAGGGGAGGGGTTCGGGGGCTAGAGACACCGCGCGTGCGCGGTCGGCAGTCAGACCCCGTCTGTGGTGTTGGCGACACAGCACCTCGTAGGCCACCTCGGCCGGGGGTCCGCCGCGCTCCTCCACGTCACCCACCACGATCACCTCGCCCTCGGTGACCATGATGCCGTCCTCGGTGCGGGCGTTGTGGGTGGCACGCTTGCCGCACCAGCACAGCGCCTCGACCTGAAGCAC
>JBAUWM010000044.1:0-5025 GCA_049583775.1 Nocardioides sp. | reverse complement strand
GCACGGCACCGGGCAGGACGACCTCGCGCTGCACCGCACGACCCGTGGCCACGACTGCCAGAGCGCGAGTGGTCGGTACGCCGAGCGCGTGCATCGCCTCGCCCAGCAGGTACTCGCGCAGCATCGGGCCCACCGCGGCGAAGCCGTCGCCGCCTCGAGCGAACGGCGTTCGGCCCGAACCCTTGAGGTGGAGGTCGCGCCGTGTGCCGTGCACGTCGATGAGGTCGCCGAGCAGCAGCGCCCGCCCGTCGCCGAGCCGGGGGGCGAAGCCGCCGAACTGGTGGCCGGCATAGACCTGCGCCACCGGAGTGGCGCCAGCAGGCGGCTGGGTGCCGACCAGCAGACCGAGGCCCTGATCGGTGCGGAGCGTGTCAGCGTCCAGGCCGAGCTCGGCCGCCAGCGGTTCGTTGAGCGCGAGCAATCGCGGCTCAGGAGCCTCGGCTGCTCGCCAGGCGAGCGCCAGCTCGGGTAGGTCGTCGGCGAAGGCATGGCCCAGTGCAAGGGACGGGGTGCTCGTCATCGAGGTCAAGGCTACGTCGGTCTCCTCCGCGTCAGGCGACAAAGTCGTCCCAGCCGCTGGCGAGGTAGTCGATGAAGGCCGGGCCGACCGACTCCGCTTCGAGGTGCTCGCGGCTGACCGGCTGGGGGAGGCTCGCGAACGTCGGGTCGGCCTCGGCCCGCGCCGCGAAGTCGTGGTGGATGATCGCGCCGGTCCCGACGAACACCGCGTCGACGCGGCGGTCGAGGCACCACTGCACGTCGGCGGCCGACAAGACCTTGCCGGCCACTGCGAGCCGGGTTCCGTGGCGCGGCACGTCGACGAACTGGTCGATCAAGAGACCGCTATGACCGGGCTCGTGCGGTTCCTTGCGCACGTCCCAGAGCGAGAGGTCGACGTAGTCGAGGTGCCCGGTGGCCATCACAGACCCCAGCACCGCTGCCGCTTCCTCCACGATGATTCCGTTGCGCTCAGGGGTCAGGCGCAGGCCGAGCTGGAAGTCGGGACCGGTGGCCGCGCGGACGCCGTCCAGCACCTCGTGCAAGAACCGGGAGCGATCCTCGAGGCTCCCGCCATAGCCGTCTACACGCTGGTTGTGGCGCCCGTCCAGGAACTGTCCGATCAGGTAGCCGTGGGCGCCATGGAGCTCGACGCCGTCGAATCCGGCCTTCTCGGCCGTGACGGCTGCGCTCACGAAGTCGTCGATCGCCTCGCGCACCTCGTCGGTCGTGAGCGCGCGCACGCCCTTCTCAACGTCGTCCCAGGGCGCGACCAGCCCGACGCCGCTCACCTCGGCGCTCGCCCGCATGCCGCCGTGGTGCAGCTGCACGCTCGAGACGCTCTCAGTCGCACGGATCGCCTCCGCCAGCCGAGTGAGCCCGGCGACATGCTCAGCGGTGCTGATGCCTAACTGGCCAGGCCAGGCCTTGCCAGCCTGGTTCACGTAGGCCGCGCACGTCATGGTGAGCCCGAAGCCGCCGACACCTCGGGCGACGAGCCAGTGCAGCTCGTCGTCACTGAGCACGCCGTCGACGCCGCTCTGCAGGTTGGTCAACGGCGCCAGCGCCATCCGATTGCGCCAGTCGGGGCCGCGTGTGAAGGAGAGCTGATCGCCTGGTGTGGTCACGATCCGTCCAACCATCGGGAATGGCGAAATAGTCCAGCTTCTCCTCGGACGTGATCACTCGCTCGAGACACCGGTGGGCTCTGGGAGGGTGAGGACATGAGCCTTACGACCAACCAGTACGTCACCTACTCGTGCACCGACCGCGTCGCTCGGATCACGTGGAACGAGGGCGATCGCGGCAATCCGATCCACAACGACTCGATGGCGGAGATGTTGGCGGCCGTGCTCCAGGCGCGTGCCGATCGAGCCCGGGTGATCGTGCTGGCAAGTACCGGACGGTTCTTCAGCGTCGGCGGCGATGTCGCATCGTTTGCCGACCAGGACGACGTGTCGGCCTACGTCGACGACTTGGCCGACATGCTGCACCGGGTGGTCAGCGAGCTGACCCGGGGCGAGGCCGTGGTGGTGTCTCAGGTGCAGGGGTCGGCCGCCGGGGCAGGGTTCCCGATCGCCTTCGCCGCCGACCTGGTGGTGGCCTCCACCAAGGCGACGTTCACGATGGCCTACACCAAGATCGGTCTCACGATCGATGGCAGCAGCAGCCAACTCGTGCACAGCCTCGGGCTTCACCAGATGCTGAGGCTCGCCCTGCTGAACGACCCGATCTCGGCTGCTGATCTGCATGCCACCGGCATGATCGCCCGCTTGGTGGAGCCCGAAGCACTCGAGGCCGAGACCGAGTCGGTCGTGGCCACCTTGCTGGCGGGGTCGGTCGGCGCCTTTGCTGCCACCAAGCGGCTGCTCCGTGACGCCGTCGAGCCCAACCCTGAGTCGGCGATGCGTCGCGAGGCACTGGCGATTCGTGCGGCCTGCGCGACTCCTGATGGCCGGGAGGGCGTGCGCGCCTTCATCGAGAAGCGTCCAGCAGTCTTCCCCGGCTGAGTCAGGACGGCCTCACGGCGGGCGAACGGCCCACCACTCCCCGCGGTAGGCCGTTCGGTCCATGGCTGCCCCAGCCTGGTGCCGGGTCCGGGTAGGTCAGTTGGTGTCGTAGTGGGGGCGGTCAGCGGCGTGCTGCAACTCGTGGTCCGCGACGAGGGAGTAGGCGCCGACCAGTCCGGCGATGATGAGGAAGATGCCGGTGACGGTGGCGCCGGCCCACAAGTTCGTGGCCACGCTGGCAGCGCCAGTCACCAGCGTGCCGATCGCGGCGGGAGCCTCGGTGAGCAGGTTGAGCTGCGCGAGCTGGTCGCGGGTCTGGATCAGGCTGGCGCTCATCACGAGGGCGAAGAAGAGAGCGACGAGGGCGGGGGAGCGGCGGATCAGCATGATGGTTCCCTTCGGGGAGTGATGGGGTGGTGACATCACGTTCCCAAGCGGGTCTTCCAGACTTCTGTGCCAGCGCTTTCGCGAGTCTTTCAAAACTCTGTCGTCGCCCCCGCGCGTGAGAATCCCCAGTAAACACTGGGTAACGCGCCCCAGAATCAGGCGATGAACTCGTCCCACTGGGTGGCGGGCATGCCCAGCTCTCGCATCCGCAGCACGTAGGTGCGGTAGTAGCGCCGAGCTTCGCCGTGGCGGCGCTCGAGGGTGAGCAGGCGGATGATCTCCTCGTACGTCGGCTCGTCGTAAGGGTCGTGCGTCAGCAGCCGGGCCAGCCACGGCAACGCCCGACCGGGCTGGTTGCTGCTCGCCAACGAGAACGCCAACACTCGACCGATCTCGTGGCCAATCCCGTTCATCTCGTCGCGCACCTCGATCGCCCAGTCCTCGTAGGCGTCTGCCGCACCGAAATCGCCGGTGAACATGGCCGCCGCAGCTTCGAGCAGCTGGATCGACTGTTCGTCACCGCGGCGGGCAGCCTCGAGGGCCTCGGCGCTCGCTGCGCGGAACTCCACGACGTCGCAGGCGACATGCTCCGGATGAAGCCGCACGCTTGTGCGGTCGGCCTGGATGAAGTGGTCAGGGGGATAAATCTTTCCGGGGTCGAGCACACTGCGCAGTTGGGAGAGCGCGATCGAGAGCCGGTTGCCCGTGCCGGTAGCCCCGGGCCAGAGCATGTCGGACATCTCTTCACGAGAGATGCCGCGATCGCCTCGGCTGGACAGGATCTTGATCGCGTCGCGGGCTTTGCGTGAGGGCCATTCGGTGGGCGCCACGGGCACTCCGTCGCGGTGCACGACGAACGTGCCCAGGGCGTGCACGCGGATACCGGCCTCGGGCGGGGCGGACTCCCGCAGGGCACGCAACGGGCCGGCCAGCCCGGACGCGTCGTCGTGGACACCGAGGCTGCGCAGCTGCTGCCGAGCGACCTGCTCGGCGAGCACTCGCCCGTCCAAGTGAGCGCGGAGAACGAGATGCACTTGTCGGCGCACCACGTTGCCGGTCTGGTCCCAGATGGTCAGCGCCTCGTGCAGCCGGGGGTCGCTGCCTGATCGGGTCGAAGCCAGCACGGCGAGTTCGAGCGCCTCGGCCAAGCTCCGTTGGTCGAACCGTCGCGCCGCCTCGTTCGCCGTCTCCTCGGCGTAGATCAGGGCCATCGCCCGGTCACCGCAGTGCAGGTGCACCCAGGCGGCCGCGAGCATTCCGACGACGTGGCCCATGGTGGCCGGCTCCTCGAGCAGCCGCTCGATGATCTCCAAGGCAGCCGCGGGGTCATCGGCCACGTGAGTGACAGCCAGTCCGGCAAGCGCCGGCACCAGAGTTTGCTGGTTCTCCTCCAGCTCGGCGTGCTTGACCGCCTCGCGGTAGGCATGCATCGCCTGGGTGACGTTTCCCCGAGCAATCTGCACGTCGCCCACCAACTGCCACGCGTCTCCGCTCCATGGCGAGTCGACGCGCGCCATCAGTGACCGCGAGGCCTCGGCCTCCACCAAGGCCTCGTCGAGGCGCCCCAGCCCGAGCATGGCCTCGGCCGTGTTGTGCCGAAGCAAGGCGAGACCAGGCAGGTGCCCGGTCGCTTCGTTCAGTCTGCCGGCCTCGTTGAGTCGTTCGATGGCGGCGAGGTAGCGCCCCTCCTCGAGGTCGGCGGAGGCGAGGTTGTTGAGGATCCGGATGCGCGCCAGAGTGTCGCCGGCGGCTTCGGCGTGCTCGAGCGCCACGAGGTAGGCCGAGCGGTTGTCGTTGCGGTCGCCATCCATCGCCGCGAGCATCGCGCGCGCCGTCCAGGCGGCCGCCAAGGCAGAGTCGTCGCCACTCGTCTGAGCCAGTTGCATCGCAGCCTCGGACTGCTCCTGACATTGCAACTTGTCGCCCCTGGCCCACGAGGTGGCCGAGTGGGCGGCAGCCACGTGTGCCAGCGCGACGTCGTCGAGGCCGTGCGGGTCGATGAGGTCGAAGAGCTCGGCAGCCTCGGGGTAGCGCCCGTACTGGTGCAGGGCGTAGCCGGCGCGGCGCACGAACTCGCCCGGGTAGCGGCCATCGTCCTGCCTGACCCGCTCGGCCAGGGCGATCCAATCGG
>JBAUWM010000043.1:0-9644 GCA_049583775.1 Nocardioides sp. | reverse complement strand
GGGGACGGGTCAGCGTGGGGTGGTCAGGTGATGGTCATGCCGCCGTCGATGGCGATGGTCTGACCGGTCACGTAGCCGCCGGCGTCGGAGGCGAGCCAGACGATGGTGGCGGCGAGCTCGGCCGGGTCGCCCTTGCGGCCCATCGGGATGCGGGCGCCCATCGAGTCGAGGTAGCCGTCGGGGTACTGGTCGGTCATCTCGGAGAGGAAGAAGCCGGGGGCGATGGCGTTGACTCGGATGCCCTTGCGGCCGGTCCACTGCTGGGCCAGGTCGCGAGTCATTCCGATCAGCCCGGCCTTCGACGCGGCATAGGCGGCCTGGGGGAGTCCGGCGGTCGTCAGCGCGAGGATCGAGGAGATGTTGATGATGCTCGAGCCGGGCTGCATCACGCGGCCGCACGCCTGGGCCATCCAGTAGCAGCCGTTGAGGTTGACGTCGATCACCTGACGGAACTGCTCGGGGGTCTCGCGGGTAGCGGGCACAGCGGTGCCGATGCCTGCGTTGTTGACCAGGATGTCGACGCGCCCGAACTCCTCCATGGCCAGGGCCACGAGGTTGGTGCACGAGTCGGGATCGGCCACGTCGGTGCCCACGGTCAGGGCCCGGCGGCCGGTGGCCTCGACCAGGGCGGCGGTGTCGGCCAGCTTCTCGACGCGGCGCGCACCGAGGGCGACGTCGGCACCGGCCTCGGCCAGGGCCTGGGCGAAAGCTACGCCCAATCCGCTGCTCGCACCGGTGACCACGGCGACCTTGCTGTCGAGTCGGAACATTTCGTTGACAGTTCGGCTGGGCACTTGGTTAGGCATGGTGTGATCGTAGAGTGCCCTCTACGCCCGCTGATCTGACGTTCACCAGCCACGGCGATCGCCTCGCAGCCTGGCACTACCCGACAGAGCACGACGCGTGGACGACGCCGGCTGGTCGTCCGTGCGTGGTCATGGCCCACGGCTTCGGCGCTACCAAGGACGCCGGCCTCACGCCGTTCGCTGAGCGCTTCGCGGCCGCAGGCGCTGACGTGATCGTCTTCGACTACCGCGGCTTCGGGACGTCTGAGGGCGCGCCTCGTCAGAACGTCGACCACCGCCGTCACCGCGACGACTACCGCAGCGCTCTTGCGCACGTGCGCACCATGGACGGCATCGATCCGGCCAGAGTGGTGCTGTGGGGCAGTTCCTACTCCGGCGGGCACGTCGTGGCGGTGGCAGCGGGTGAGCCGGGACTAGCCGGTGTGATCGCGCAGGGCGCGGCGATGGATGGCCTCGCCGCCGTCGTGCAGATCGCCAAGTACGCCGGCGTGCTCCATCTACTCAGGCTCACCGCGCACGCCCTGCGCGGCGTCGTCCAACGTGGCTACACGATCCCGATCGTGGCGGCGCCCGGCGAATTGGCCGCCATCACCTCCCACGACGGGTTGTCCGGATATCAGCTGATCATGGGACCGACTTTCCGCAACGAGATGCTGGCGCGCGGCATCTTTCCGATCCTGGGCAACCGGCCAGTGGCGTCCGCCTCCAAGGTCACCGCGCCGCTGATGCTGGTGGTGGCCGCGCACGACACCATCGCCCCGCCCGCTGCCGTGGAGCGGGTGGCTGACAAGGCCCGCGGCCGGGTCGAGGTGGAGCGGCTAGATGTTGGCCACTTTGAGATCTATGCCGGTGAGCCGTTCGAGAAGTCCGTGACGGCGCAGCTTGCGTTCCTCGCGTCGGTCTTCACGCGGTAGCATCGACGTATGAGCACGCACACCCTGCTTCTTGGACAGCCGCGCTGATCTGACCAGATCGCGCGGCCACCCCTCCATGCGAGGGGTTTTTTTACGTCCCAGGGTCCCTCCGAGGTACGAGGAGGGGCCCGTCGGGACGGAAGATCGAGCAAGCCCCGCGACTGAGGGACGAAGTCGCGGAGGGCGCGTCGAGATCTACACAGCCAGAGTCAAGCAACGAGCAGGAGAACCCGATGACCGAGCAGACCCCCACGACCGGGGCCGACCAGCCCGAGGGCGCCGCGACGTACGACGTGCGCGTAGTCGAGGAGAAGTGGCTGCCGGTCTGGGAGAAGCTCGACACGTTCCGTGCCGACGAAGCTTCGCCGCGCCCGAAAAAGTACGCGCTGACGATGTTCCCCTACCCCAGCGGCGACCTGCACATGGGTCACGCCGAGGTTTTCGCGCTGCATGACGTGATTGCGCGCTACTGGCGGTTCCGTGGCTTCGAGGTGCTCAACCCGATGGGTTGGGACTCCTTCGGGCTGCCGGCCGAGAACGCCGCGATACGCAACAACGAGCACCCGGCCACCTACACCTACGCCAACATCGAGACCCAGGCGTCGTCGATGAAGCGCTACGGGTTGTCGTTCGACTGGTCGCGACGCCTGCACACCTCCGACCCCGAGTACTACCGCTGGACCCAGTGGCTGTTCCTGAAGCTCCGCGAGCGCGGGTTGGCCTACCGCAAGAACAGCCCGGTCAACTGGTGCCCCAACGACCAGACCGTGCTGGCCAACGAGCAGGTCGTCGACGGCGCGTGCGAGCGCTGTGGCGCCGAGGTCACCAAGCGCGAGCTGACCCAGTGGTACTTCAAGATCACCGAGTACGCCGAGGAGCTGCTCACCGAGCTCGATCAGCTGGAGGCCACCTGGCCAGCCCGGGTGATCAGCGCACAGCGCAACTGGATCGGTCGCTCCGAGGGCGCCCACGTCGACTTCCGCGTCGCCGGCCGCGACGAGCCGCTGACGGTCTACACGACCCGTCCCGACACCCTGTTCGGCGCGACGTTCATGGTGGTCGCACCCGATGCTGCGCTGGCCCGCGAGCTGGTCAGCGACGACCAGCGCGCGGCCTACCAGGCCTACCTGGACGAGGTCCGCAAGTCGACCGAGATGGATCGCCTGTCGACCGACCGTCCGAAGACCGGGGTGTTCCTGGGCGTGCACGCGACCAACCCGGTCTCGGGCGCGGAGATCCCGATCTACGCCGCCGACTACGTGCTGGCCGACTACGGCACCGGGGCGATCATGGCCGTGCCGGGCCAGGACCAGCGCGACTGGGAGTTCGCGGTGAAGTTCGACCTGCCGCGGGTGCGCACGGTGCAGCCGCCCGACGACTTCGAGGGCGACGCCTTCACCGGGGACGGCCCGGCCATCAACTCGGCCAACGCCGACATCGATCTGAACGGCCTGCCGGTCGACGAGGCCAAGAGCCGCACCATCGCCTGGTTGGAGAGCGTCGGCCTGGGCCGCGGCACGGTCAACTACCGGCTGCGTGACTGGCTGTTGTCCCGTCAGCGCTACTGGGGGGTGCCGATCCCGATCGTGCACTGCGCGAGCTGCGGCGAGGTCGACGTCCCGATCGACCAGCTGCCCGTGGAGCTGCCCGAGTTGCGCGGTGCCGACCTGAAGCCCAAGGGCGTCTCGCCGTTGGCTGCGGCGACCGACTGGGTCACCGTCGACTGCCCGTCGTGCGGAGGCCCGGCCACTCGTGACAGCGACACGATGGACACCTTCGTCGACTCGTCCTGGTACTTCCTGCGCTACTGCTCACCCGACTACACCGACGGCCCCTTCGACCCGGCCGTCGCCAACGCGTGGATGCCGGTCGACCTGTACATCGGGGGAGTCGAGCACGCCGTGCTGCACCTGCTGTACGCACGCTTCTTCACCAAGGCGCTGCGTGACATGGGGATGCTGGAGACCGGCGAGCCGTTCTCGGCGCAGCTGAACCAGGGCTTCGTCATCAACCAGGGCAAGAAGATGAGCAAGTCGTTGGGCAACGGCGTCAGCCTGGGCGAGCAGCTGGAGACGTTCGGCGTCGACGCGGTGCGCCTGACGCTGATCTTCGCCGGCCCGCCCGAGGACGACATCGACTGGTCGGAGATGAGCCCGGACGGTTCGCTGAAGTTCCTGCAGCGGGCCTGGCGTCTGGCCGGCGACGTCACCAGCGAGCCCGGCGCTGACCCGAGCGCCGGAGACGTCGCGCTGCGCCGAGTCACCCACCGCACCATCGACGACACCCAGCAGCTGGTGGAACGCCACCGGTTCAACGTCGTCGTCGCGCGCGTGATGGAGCTGGTCAACGCCACGCGCAATGCCATCGACTCGGGATGCGGACCTGCCGACCCAGCCGTCCGTGAGGCCGTCGAGGTGGTCGCTGTCGTGCTGTCGTTGGTGACGCCCTACGTGGCCGAGGAGATGTGGGAGCAGCTGGGGCACTCGCCATCGATAGCCGCGGCCACCTGGCCGACCGTCGACGATGCGCTGCTGGTGGAGGAATCGGTCGTGGCCGTCGTGCAGATCCAGGGCAAGGTCAAGGCGCGACTGGACGTCGCCCCGGGCATCTCGGCGGCCGACCTCGAAGCGTTGGCCATGGCCGACCCAGGAGTGGTCGCAGCGATCGACGGGCGCCCGGTACGCAAGGTCATCGTGCGCGAGCCCAAGCTCGTCAATGTGGTGGTGTGACCGGCCCGGCGCCTGCGGATAGCCTTCGCCGCATGTCGTCCGTGGTCGTGGTGACCGACTCGACCGCCAGCCTGCCGAGCGACGTCGCCGACGAGCACCAGATCGTGGTGGTGCCGCTGCAGGTGGTGATCGGGGCCGACGCGTTTGACGAAGGCTCACCGGAGGCCACCCCCGAACGGGTCGCCGAGGCACTGCGGGCATTCCGTCCGGTCAGCACGTCGCGTCCGGCGCCCACGTTGTTCGCCGATCTCTACCGACGCCTGGCCAGCGAAGGGGCCGGCCACATCGTGTCGGTGCACCTCTCTGGCGACATGAGCGGCACGTTCGAGTCGGCCCAGCTCGCAGCCCGGGACGTCGAGGTTCCGGTCACCTGCGTCGACAGTCGCCAGGTCGGTGTGGCCACGGGGTATGCCGCAATCGCGGCGGCAGAGGCCGTCGCGGCCGGTGCGACGGCAGCCGAGGCCGCCACTGCCGCTCGCGAGCGCGCTGCCCAGAGCTCGTCGTACTTCTACGTCGACACCCTCGAATACCTGCGCCGCGGTGGCCGAGTGGGCGCGGCCGCGGCTCTCTTCGGCGGTGCGCTAGCGGTGAAGCCCTTGCTCACCATCGACGACGGCACGGTCTCCTCGCTCGAGCGGGTTCGGACGTCGGGCAAGGCGCTGGCACGGCTCGGCGACTTGGCGGTCACGGCAGCAGGCGATCGGCCGGTCGACGTGTGTGTCGCGCACCTGGCCAGCCCCGAGCGCGCCGAGCAGCTCGCGGCGGGGCTGGCCGAACGGCTGTCCACCCATCTCGGAGGCCGTGAGGTCTGGTGCACCGAGGTCGGAGCCGTGCTGGGGGCCCACGTCGGGCCAGGGATGATCGCGGTCTGCGTCGCTCCGCGCTGACGGGCCACCAACCGTCCACAGGAGCCCGTCCGCCTCGGTCCTCCACAGCCCGAATGTCGAGCCGTCTTCGCGGCTCTTTGCAGACCTAGCGTCGTCGGATGCGCCAGCGATCGACTTCAGCCGAGCACCACGACGCCGTCGCGCGGAGGTTGGCCCGGCTGTCTGACGAGCTGGCCGACTCGGGGGAGTCGGTCTTGCCGGCCGAACCGCTACCCCCGGCGGCTGGCGGGGAGTGGTGGGCCGAGGCCACCCGGATCTCGGCAGCGCGGCGCCCCCTGGCGCTGGTGCCGGAGCAACCGTCGACAGTACCGAGCGAGCTGCCCGTACCGGGGCGGCATGCGGCGCGGCGGCCGAGTCGAGTCGCTGAGGTTCTGCCGACCACCCTGCGCGGCGCCGGGGGGCTCACCCCGACTCACGTCAGCGTCGTCGCGGTGCTGGTGGCGCTGGGGCTGGTGTTCACCATGTGGTGGGTGATCCGCTCCGATCCGGCCGCTCCGGTCACGGCTCCGGTCACGGCTCCGGGCATGAGCCAGCCCACGTCCGCGGCCGACCTCGTCGAGCCGGCTCCGGGTGCGTTGGCCGAGACAAAGGTGACCGTCGACGTCGCCGGCCGGGTCCGTCACCCCGGCATCGTGGTGCTGAGCGACGGGTCCCGTGTGGTCGACGCCCTCGAGCGCGCAGGTGGTGCTCGGCCAGGTGTCGATCTGACCGCGGTCAACCTCGCCCGCAAGCTCGTCGACGGCGAACAGATCTTGATCGGCCTGCCCGGCGTTGCGCCCGTCGCCCCACCTGCAGCGGGTGGTTCGACGGGATTGCCCCCGCCCTTGGTCGACCTCAACCTGGCCACTCAGTCCGAGCTGGAGACTCTCCCCGACATCGGGCCGGTCACCGCCGCGTCGATCGTGGGCTGGCGTGACGAGCACGGCGGGTTCAGCGCCGTGACCGAGCTGATCGAGGTCGACGGCATCGGTCAGGTGACCCTCGAGAGGTTGACGCCGCTGGTCACGGTGTGAGGCTCGAGGCCTCGACTGCGGGCGAAGACAGCGCGGCCGACCTGCGGATGCCTTTGCTCGGGTTGGCGGCCTGGATCGGAGGACTCCTCGCCGTCCTTCCACTTCTGGTCGGTGTGCTCTCCGTCGCTGTGTCAGGGCTCGCACTGCTCGTGGCCACCCGTCGGTCGGGCCACCCGGGGCGTGCTGCCCGATCAGCCACGCACACGCTGGCTGCGGCCGCGTTGGTCGCCGGGGCGGTGCTCGCATCGGCTCAACTACGGCACGCCTCGGTCGAGACGAGCCCCGTGGCAGCCCTGGCCCGCGAACGCGCAGCGGTTGAATTGACGGCGGTCGTGGTCTCCGACCCGCGACCCGTGCAAGGCAAGTTCGCCGACCAGGTGCTCGTGCGGGTCTCGGTGCGCACCATCGTGGGTCGTGGCGTGCGGCACACCGTACGTACCCCGCTGCTGGTGCTCGGGGACGACGCCTGGCTAGCGGTCGCGTTGGGTGCCACCGTGCACACCCAGGGCCGATTGGCTGTAGCCGACGACTCCGGGCTGGGAGGGCTCCTCGCCAGTGCTGCGCCTCCGAGCGTGCTCCAGACCCCCGATGTCTGGTGGCGGGGCGCCGGTGCGGTGCGCGCCTCGATCCGGGAAGCCGTCGCCCATCGACCGCCCGACCAGCGTGCCTTGGTGCCAGCGCTCGTCGACGGCGACGACGCGGGCCTCGACCCCGGGCTCGAGGAGGACTTTCGCACGACAGGTCTGACTCATCTGACCGCGGTCAGCGGTACCAACTTGACGCTGGTGGTGGGGTTCTTGCTCGTCGTGGCCCGGTGGTGCCGGGTGCGCGGCCATGGCCTCACGGTGGTGGCCGGCCTCGGGATCGTCGGTTTCGTGTTGCTGGCCCGCACCGAACCCAGCGTGCTGCGGGCGGCCGCGATGGGCACCGTCGGCGTGATCGCGATGGGCCGCAACGGCCGCCAGCGGGCACTGCGAGGGCTCGGGGTGGCTGCGGTCGTGCTGCTTCTCGTGCAGCCCGCGTTGGCGGTGTCGGCCGGGTTCGCGCTCTCAGTGCTCGCTACCGCGGGCATCGTGGTGCTCGCGCCCGGCTGGCGCGACGCGCTCAACAGATGGGCACCGCACTGGCTCGCCGAGGCGATCGCGGTGCCGGCCGCAGCTCAGCTGGCCTGCACTCCGGTGGTCGCTGCCCTGTCAGGACAGGTGAGCCTCGTCGCGGTCTTCGCCAACCTTGTCGTGGCGCCGGTGGTGGGTCCGGCCACGGTCCTGGGCCTCGCCGGGGGCCTGGTCGGCTTGGTCTGGCCTGCCGTCGCGACTGTGCCCGGCACCGGTGCCAGCCTCTGCGTGGGGTGGATCGCCACCGTCGCCCGGGCGGGAGCCGACATTCCGTTGGCCGCGATCGGCTGGAGCAAAGGTGCTCTTGGTCTCGCTGCGCTGGTCGCGCTTTGCTTGACCTTCGTCGCGCTGGTGGCTCTTGCTACGCAGCGTCCAGCGCGCCGCCGGTCGCAGCGACTGTCCACGCTGATCGTCGGAACCGTGGTCGCAGTCCTGGTCGTCGCGCTCGCCTTCCGGCTCGTGCAACGCGGTTGGCCGGGCGACGACTGGGCGATCGCCATGTGCGACGTGGGCCAGGGCGATGCCTTGGTACTCCGGGCTGGACCGCGTAGCGGCGTGGTCGTGGACGTCGGTCCCGACCCCGCGGCGGTCGACCGATGTCTCGACCGTCTGGGCGTCACCGAGGTGCCGCTCCTGGTGCTCACGCACTTCCACGCCGACCACGTCGACGGGCTGAGTGGAGTGCTGTCGGGGCGCCGCGTCTCTGCGGTCTGGACGACGAACCTGCTCGACCCACCAGATGCAGTCACCGCCACACAGAGTGTGCTGTCCGAGATCGGGCTCACCCCGACCACCCCCGCGACGGGAGCCACACAGATGGGCGATGTCGCACTCCAACCGCTGTGGCCCCTTGACCCCAGCGCCCGGCCAGGGCCTGGCGACGGAAGCACGGCCAACGATGCGAGCGTCGTGCTGATCGCCGAGGTCCGCGGCGTCCGGGTGCTGCTGACCGGTGACCTCGAGCCGCCGGGCCAGGCTGCCTTGGCGCGTGCCCACCCGAGCCTCGAGGTCGACGTCCTCAAAGTTCCGCACCACGGCAGCAGGTTTCAGGACCTGCCCTGGCTGTCCTCGCTCTCACCTGAGGTCGCCCTGGTGTCGGCGGGCTCCGACAACGACTACGGGCATCCGGCCCCGTCGGTCATCGCCGCGCTCGAGTCTGCTGGGGCCGACGTCGAACGCACCGACGAGGACGGCGATGTGTTGGTTGAGGTCGGCGCCGATGGCAGGCTCACGACACGCCAGAGCCGCTGACGTGAGCCACCATGGTGACGAGCGACCCCCCGCGGGGCTGTCGGAGTCGTGTGCCACGCTGCTGCCATGCGCGCGGACGAGGTGCTGGGTCGGGTGCTCCTGGTCACCGGCAAGGAAGAGTTCCTGGGGGAGCGCGAGGTAGTTGCTGCCCGGGAGGCGATCCGGGCGCACGATGCGGAAGCCGAGATCTCCGAGACCCGTGGTGGCGAGCTGCACCCCGGAAGCCTGGAGGAACTGTCGGCGCCGTCCCTGTTCTCCGCTATCCGTTTCGTGCTGGTGCGTGAGCTGGAGAATTTGCCCGAGGAGTCGGTCGAGGGGCTGATGGCCTACGCGGGTGAGCCGTCCGAGGACGTCGCGCTGGTGCTCGTGCACGGAGGTGGGCAGAAGGGTTCGGGCACGCTCACCAAGCTGCGCAAGCTCAACGCCGTGATCGACGTGAAGTCGGAGGCGCTGAAGGCCTCGGAGTACCCCGGTTTCGTCATCAACGAGGCGCGCCGCGCCGGGTCCACGATGGACGGCGAGGCAGCCAAGGCTCTGGTCGACGCCGTGGGCCAAGACCTCCGCTCCCTGAGCTCGGCGGCGCACCAGCTGACCAACGACTTCCCTGGCGAGAAGCTGACTGCCGACAAGGTGGCCCGTTACTTCGGCGGCCGGGCCGAGGCCAAGTCGTTCGCGGTGGCCGATCACGCGTTCTCGGGGCACCGTGAGAAGGCCCTCGAAGAGCTGCGTTGGGCCCTCGACAACGGCACGGCCGCCGTCTTGGTCACCTCGGCCTTTGCGGGCAGCGCCCGCGGGTTAGCCCGCTACAAGAGCGCGATGCGCGGGCTACGTGAAGCCGACCTGGCTCGCGAGGTCGGTGTGCCCCCGTGGAAGCTGCGCACTCTCAAGGTGCAGTCACAGGGCTGGTCAGAGGCGGGGCTGGCCGGGGC
>JBAUWM010000042.1:0-5448 GCA_049583775.1 Nocardioides sp. | reverse complement strand
CGTCGTCGAGACCATCACTCCCACCGGCCACCGACATCGATCCACCGCGCCACGAGCGCCGACACCCGCGAGACGGGCGCCGGCACTCGTTGGTTGAAGCTCTGCGTCGGTCAGCCGTAGAGCCGGTCCAGCACGTCGGAGTACTTGGTGTTGATCACGCGACGCTTCAGCTTCAAGGTCGGGGTCAACTCTTCTGATTCCGCGGTCCACTCCGTCGGAAGCAGCTCGAACGCCTTGACCTGCTCGGGCCGCGAGAGTCGCTCGTTGGCGGCGTCGACCGCGGCCTGAGCCATGGCGAGGATCTGCGGCTTCTGGGCCAGGTCGGCGAGGTCGACGAACTCGATGCCCATCTGCTGGGCGACGAGCGGGGCGATCTCACCATCGAGCGTCAACACCGCAACGATGTAGGAGCGTCCGTCACCCACGGCCATCGCGTGCCCGATGATCGGGGACTCCTTGAGGAAGTTCTCGATGTTGGACGGCGCGATGTTCTTGCCGGCGCTGGTGATGATCAGCTCCTTCTTGCGATCCACGATCGCGAAGAAGCCGTCGTCGTCGAGGGTGCCGATGTCGCCGGTGTGCAGCCAGCCGTCCTCGTCGATCAGCGCGCGGGTGGCCTCCTCCTGACGGTGGTAGCCGGGAGTCACCACCGGACCGCGCACGAGCACTTCGCCGTCCTCGCCCAGCGTCACCTCCATGCCGGGCGTGGCTCGGCCGACGGTGCCGAGGCGGAAGTCGTTCGGGCCGTTGGAGGTGATGGCGCCGCACGTTTCTGTCATGCCGTAGACGTCGAACACCTTCAGGCCGAGGCCCGCCATGAACTTGGCGACGTCGAGCGGCATCGGGGCTGCGGCCGACGCCGCCCACGCGACCTTGTCAAGGCCGAGCAGTAGCCGAAGGAAGCCCAGGATCTGCTCGTCGGCAGCTCGGTAGGCGGCCTCGATCTCGGGAGTCATCTCCTTGCCGACCTCGTGCGCCTCTACCCACGCCAGACCGGCGGCCATCGCGTTCTTGACCATCTCGGCGTTGTCGGGGTCGGCGGCGAGCTTGGCGGAGATGCCGGTCTTGATCTTCTCCCACACGCGAGGGACGCCGAAGAATGCCGTGGGGTGGACCTCGCCCAGCGCCGGCAGTAGCTGCGCCGGGTCGCCGATGGCGTGCATGTGGCTGCCCTGGATCTGCGGTCCGTACAGGCCGAGCACCCGCTCGGCGATGTGCGCGAGCGGGAGGTAGCTCACCGCGACCTGCGGGTCCATGAGGCCGGCCTGCTCGAGGGTGCTGAGTGCCTCGTAGGTGACGTTGTGGTGCGTGAGCACCACGCCCTTCGGGTTCCCAGTGGTGCCGGAGGTGTACAGGATCGTCGCGGGTGAGTCGGGGGTGACCAGCGCCCGACGTCGAGCCAGCTCGTCCTGGAGCTCGGGGCGCGCGTCTCGGCCCCGGGCGACGAACTCGTCCCACGTCAGGTAGCGGTCACCCTCGGGCTTGGCGTCGACGTCGATGAGCACCACGGTCTTGATGCTCGCGACCTCGCTGAGTGCCTTTTCCCAGCGGGCGAGGTGATCGGCGTTCTCGAGCACGACCGCGGTCGGCTTGGCTTCCCCCGCCACGAAAGCAACCTGAGTCGGGGAGAGCGTGTTGTAGATCGACATGGGCGTCGCGTCGGCGTGCACTCCGCCGATGTCGGCCACGTAGTGCTCGATCCGGTTGGAGGCCATCAGTGCGACCGTGTCGCCCGGGGCGACGCCGCACTCGATGAAGGCCGCAGCCACGTCGAGGGACAGTTCGAGCGTCTCGGCCCACGTGAGGGTCCGCCACGACTCCCCGTCGGCGAGGTGGTGCTTGTCGGAGTACGCCGGTTCGCTGCCGCGCTCGCGCGCGGTGGTGGCGAGCAGGTCGATGAGGGTCCGGCCGTCGATCAGGGCTTCGATCCGGGCACGCTCGGCCAGAACGTCGGTGTTCGTCATGCGATCTCCTGTGTGAGGGGGCGAGGGGCTCAGTAGCTCTTGGGCAGGCCCAGCATCTGGGTGCCGATGTGGGCAAGGATCAGTTCCTCGGCCACAGGTATGTTCTTGCCAATTCGGCTGTCGCGGAAGAGGCGCTCGACCGGGTACTCCTTCGAGTACGCCATTCCGCCGAAGGTCTGGAAGGCCTGGTTGGCAGCCTCCCACGCCACCTGGGCGGCGGTGAGCTTCGCAACGTTCGTCTCGTTGCCGCACGGTCGCCCCTGGTCAAAGAGCCAGGCAGCCTTGTACGTCATCAGTCGGGCCAGCTCGGTCTTGGCCTTGAGCTGGGCGAGCGGGAACTGGATGGCCTGGTTGCTGCCGATGGGCCGGTTGAAGACGACGCGCTCGGAGGCGTACTCGGCCGCGACCCGCAGGGCCGCCTCGGCGCCACCGACACCGCCAGCGGCGGCGAGGATCCTCTCGGGGTTGAGCACGTCCCACAGCACGGGGAAGCCTCGGTCGACCTCACCGATCACGTGGGAGGCCGGCACGCGGACGTCGTCGAAGAACACCTGGCTCGACGTCACCGTGTTGGCCCCCATCTTCGGGATCGGCGTGTAGCTCAACGTGCCCTCGGCGAGCGCCTTCTTGACGTCGACCAGCAGCAGCGTGAAACCGAACGTGCGGCTACCGCCTGCCTCTTGTGCCTGGGCGGCCGGTGTCGACCGCGTGACCACAATCATCCACTCGGCGTTCTCGATGCCGGAGATCCAGATCTTCTGGCCCTTGATCACGAACTCATCTCCGTCGCGGCGCGACGACGTCGTGATCTCGATGGCGTTCGATCCGGCGTCCGGCTCGGTGAGCGCCATGCAGAACTGGGTCTCGCCAGTGGCCACCCCGGGCAGGATCGCCTGCTTCTGCTCCTCTGTGCCGTGCCGGGCCAGGGTCATCGCGCCGAACCCGGGGGTGAGGATGTAGAGGAAGACGCCGGCGGTACCTCCGGAGGCCGAGAGTGTCTCGCACGCCACGGCCAGCTCGAGCATCCCGGCCCCGCCGCCGCCGTACTCCTCGGGCACGCACAGGCCGATCCAGCCGCCGTCGGCGAGGTCCTTCCAGGCCTCCGAAGGGAAGCGATGCTCCTCTTCGCAGCGTGACCAGTAGTGATGGTCGTACTTGGCAGCCACCGCAGCCACGCCGTCGCGGACGGCCAGAGCGGTCTCGGGTAGGTCGAAGTCCATCGCGTCGTCGTCCCTTCGCGTCAGACGCCGAGGAAGCGACCGATGATCTCCTTCTGGATCTCGGTCGTGCCGCCGTAGATGGTCTGGATCCGGCCGTCGGTGTAGGCCTTGGAGATCGGGTACTCCGACATGTAGCCGTAGCCACCGTGGATCTGCACACCCATGTCGGTGAGCTTCTTCTGCAGCTCGGTGGTCCACCACTTCGCCATCGAGGCAAGCGCTGTGTCGACCTCACCAGCGTTCAGCTTGAGGATGCAGTCGTTGACGAAGACGCGCGCGATGTAGGCCTCGGTGGCCATCTCGGCCAGGGCGAACCGGGTGTTCTGGAACGACCCGATCGGCTTGCCGAACGCCTGGCGGCTCTTTGCGTAGTCCAGCGACATCTCGAGCACCTGCTCGATGGCGGCCACGGCGATCGCCGCGATCGAGACGCGCTCCTGCGGAAGGTTCATCATCAGCGAGACGAAGCCTGAGCCCTCCTCGCCGAGCAGGTTCTCCTTGGGCACGATCACGTTGTCGAAGAAGAGCTCGGCGGTGTCTTGTGCTTTGAGGCCCATCTTGTCGAGGTTGCGGCCGCGCTCGAAGCCCTCCATGCCGCGCTCGACCACGAGCAGGCTGATGCCCTGGTGGCCGGCGTCCGGGTTGGTGCGGGCCACCACGATGACGACGTCGCTCATGATGCCGTTGGAGATAAAGGTCTTCGACCCGTTGAGCACGTAGTGGTCGCCCTTGTCGACGGCGCTCGTGCGAATGCCCTGCAGGTCGGACCCGGCGCCGGGCTCGGTCATCGCGATCGCAGAGATCAGCTCACCGCTGACCAACCCGGGCAGCCAGCGCTGCTTCTGCTCGTCGTTCGCGAGCTGGCTGATGTAAGGAACGATGATGTCGGTGTGGACTGGGAATCCCAGTCCGCTCGCGCCAACCCGGGAGATCTCCTCGGCCACGATCGCGTTGTACCGGAAGTCGTGGATACCGGCGCCGCCGTACTGCTCGTCGACGTCGAAGCACAGCAGGCCCATCTCGCCGGCCTTGGTCCAGACCTCACGGCTGACCTGGCCGTCCTTCTCCCACTGGTCGTGGTGAGGCACGACCTCCTTCTCCATGAACGCACGCACGGTGGAGCGGAAGTCTTCGTGCTCCTGCTCGTAGATGGACGGGGTCTCGGGCATGTGGGTGATCCTCCGGGAATCGTCTGATGTCGCCATGAACAGTGTGACAGTACTACTGTCATGGTTGTGAGCACAGCCCCAGACCCCGAACTCGATGACCTGCTGACCATCGATGAGCTCGCAGCTGCGGTCGGGACGACGGTGCGTACCACCCGCTACTACGCGAGCTTGGGCCTCATCCCGGCGCCCGAACGGCGCGGCCGGATCGCCTACTACGGGCCGGTGCATCGGGCGAGACTCGAGTTGGTTCGTGCCCTTCAGGAGCACGGCTTCACGCTGCAGGCGATCGAACGGGTGCTCGCGAACATCCCAGTCGGCGCCTCCGTCGAAGAGCTCGCCCTGCAGCGGGTCATGATGACCTCGTGGAGCACGACTCCTCCCGAGCAGCTCTCTCGGCGCCAGCTCGAGAGGCGAGCCGGGCGCAAGCTCTCCGACGCCGACCTGCGGGTACTGATAACCGTGGGTGCCGTCGAGAAGCGGGGGGAGCAGTACGTCGCGCTCTCGCACTTCCTGGTCGGGGTCGAGGTGCTCGACGTCGACGTGCCTGAGGCCAGCCTGGGGCTGGCTGAGCAGGCGATCCGGCGCCACATGGAAGCCCTCGCCGACGAACTCACCACGATCCTGCACACCCAGGTCTTGCAGCCCTACAAGGGCGCCCCGACCTCGCCCGAGGATGCCGTGAGGCTCGAACAGACCGTGGCTCAACTACGCCGGCTCACCATGGAGTCGGTGATCTCCGGCTTCCAACGCGCGGCCAACGCGGTCATCACCCGCTCCCTCGCCGACGACTAACCCTGGCCGGTGGTCGAGCAGCGAGCGCTAGCGAGCGTCGTCGAGACCCGGTGAGTCGAGTGGCGTGGTTGTGTGGGTTGCGGGGGTCTCGGCGACGGCGTCGCTCGTGCCTCGCTCCGTCTGCTCGACCTCCGGGGCTGGTCGGTGGTCGAGCAGCGAGCGTTAGCGAGCGTCGTCGAGACCCGGTGAGCCGAGTGGCGTGGTTGTGTGGGTTGCGGGGGTCTCGACGACGGCGTCGCTCGTGCCTCGCTCCGTCTGCTCGACCTCCGGGGCTGGTCGGTGGTCGAGCAGCGAGCGTTAGCG
>JBAUWM010000041.1:0-16058 GCA_049583775.1 Nocardioides sp. | reverse complement strand
GCGAACACGCGCTCGACCGCCACGGCGTCGGGTTGGTGCTCGTCGAGCCAGGCATCGATTCCGCGCTCGATCGAGACGAGTCGCTCGGCCACCGGCAGGTGGGCGGAGGTGCGCACCACGTTGACGTCGATGAGCGTCAGCGGCCGACCGACGTCACCTTCGACGACCCCCAACCCGCATCGGGTCAGGCCGGGATCGATCCCCAGCACGCGCACGACGTCTTCCCTTCGTCCGAACATGTGTTCGGAGACAACGTTAGCCGGGCCAGCCTGCGTCCGCAGCGCGCGACACGCTCAGCCGCGCTCCTTGCTCGACCACCGATGCCGTCGGTCGACTGATCCGTCAGTCGTCCAGCTGCGCCATCACGTCGTCGGAGACGTCATAGTTCGCGAAGATGTTCTGGACGTCGTCGAGGTCTTCGAGCACATCGATGAGACGGAAGAGCTTGCCGGCGCCGTCGGCGTCGAGCTCGATCCTGTTGTCGGGCACGAACGACGCCTCGGCGGAGTCGTAGTCGATGCCGGCAGCCTGCAGCGCGGTGCGGACGCCCACGAGGTCAGTGGCCTCCGAGACGACTTCGAGCGCCTCGCCGAGGTCGTTGACCTCATCGGCGCCGGCCTCGAGCGTGGCCTCGAGCACGTCGTCCTCGGAAACCGCTTTGCCGTCCTGATCGACCGGCACGAGCACGACGCCCTTGCGGTTGAAGAGAAACGAGACTGAGCCAGGGTCGGCCAGCGAGCCACCGTTGCGGCTCATGGCCGTGCGCACCTCCATGGCCGCTCGGTTCTTGTTGTCGGTGAGGCACTCGATCAACATGGCGACACCAGAAGGCCCGTAACCCTCGTACATGATCGTCTGATAGTCGGCTCCGCCGGTTTCCGCGCCCGAACCACGCTTGACGGCGCGGTCGATGTTGTCGTTGGGCACCGACGACTTCTTTGCCTTCTGGATGGCGTCATAGAGGGTCGGGTTGCCGGTGATGTCACCCCCGCCCATGCGCGCCGCGACCTCGATGTTCTTGATCAGCTTGGCGAACATCTTGCCGCGCTTGGCGTCGATCGCGGCCTTCTTGTGCTTCGTGGTCGCCCACTTGGAGTGCCCGGACATGCGTTCCTCTTCTATGCCTACGACGAGTCGCCCGCCAGGTGTCGCACGACCATCTGCACGAACATCTCGTGGACCCGCGGGTCCTCGCCCACCTCGGGGTGGAACGACGTCGCCATCAGCGGTCCCTGGCGGACCGCGACGATCCTACCCGCGGCTCTCCCGGCCACCGGGCTGGTGCCGACGCGGGCGAGCACCTCCACGCCGGGGCCGACTTCCTCCACCCAGGGGGCCCTGATGAAGACACCGTGCACAGGCGCTGCGAGACCGACGATGTCGATCGGGCCCTCGAAGGAGTCGACCTGTCGACCGAAGGCGTTGCGACGAACCGTGATGTCCAAGCCGCCGACCGACTCCTGATCTGCGGTGCCGTCCTCGATCCGGTCAGCGAGCAGGATCATCCCAGCGCACGTGCCGAACGCGGGCATGCCGTCCTTGATTCGCTGTCGCAGCGGCTCAAGCATCTCGAAGGTGCGGGCCAGCTTGACCATCGTGGTCGACTCCCCGCCAGGCAGCACCAGGGCGTCAACGTCCGCCAGTTCGCCAGGACGACGCACCGGGTGTGCCACGACGCCGAGCGATGCCAGAGCCGCCACGTGCTCGCGCACGTCGCCCTGCAGCGCAAGGACGCCGATCTGCGGCGTCGGAACTCGACTGGTCACCGGCCGATCGTAGGAGAGGGTGCAGGGGGTGAGGGGGGTGAGGTACACCGCCGCCTGCTCCTGCTGTTGCGTCCGGTCAGCCTGCTGCCTGCCTGAACCGCTCAGATGAGAGGGACGTCGAGCGGCAGCAGGCTCGCCAACCGGTCGACCCGCTCAGCCCAGGTGTCACGCGGAACCGATCGCGGGCCATCGGGCCCGATCACCATGACCGCGCCCCGACCGGCCTGGGGCCATCGAGCAAGCTCAGGCACGCCGGGATTGCCCGAGCGTACGAACGAGGCCCAGTAGTCGGCGACCGCATGGGCCACCGGCGCCTTGTCGGGGTCTGCCACGGTGTCGAACACGTAGCCGATCTCCGAGCCGTGCCCCGTGTCGGCCCCGGCGACGGCGAACCGATAGCGGAACGTGGGTGCGCGGGCCGCGTGCAGGCTGGCGAGGGCCACCGCGGGGGCGGTGAAGAGGATGTCGTCGAGCACGTGTCGGCGATAACTTGCCGGGCCGTATGCCGCCACGAGCGCGGTGTGCCGGGCGCCACCCAGACGCTGTCGCACGCGCTCGGGGTCGCCGCCCGCAAGCTGGAACTCGGCGTCGGAGAACTCCCCCGCCGTGGTGCCCACCAGGTAGGGAATGGCCACCTCGCGCCCCGTGGCGAACGCGTCCACGGCTCGCTCAGGCAGCACCGAGTCGATGATCGGCGCGTCGCCGGTGAGCACGTTGAAGGTCGAAGACAAGAGGTCGCGTGGCTTCAGCGCCCGCAGGTCGGCGGCTGACATCTCGGGAAAGGCGCGCCGGGCCCGGTTCGACGCCTGGGTAAAGGTCTGAGAGCGCCAGTCACCCGGAGCCGATTGCGAGATCGCCCGTTGGAACAGGCCGTCAGCCCCTGGAGCGGTCATCAAAGCGTTGACCGACATGGCGCCTGCCGAGCCACCCGCGAGGGTCACCTGCTCCGGGTCGCCGCCGAAGGCCGCGATGTTGTCGCGCACCCAGGTCAGCGCGGCTGTCTGGTCGAGCAGGCCGAAGTTGGCCACGGTGCCACGGAGTGCCGGGTGGGCGAAGTAGCCCAGTTGTCCGAGTCGGTAGTTGATGGTCACGACGATCATGCCGCGCTGGGCGAGCGGCCCGCTGCTGTCGGCGGTGCTGCTTGCGTTGCCGAAGATGAAGCCGCCACCGTGCAGCCACACCATGACGGGGAGCCGGTCGCCACCGTCGACCGGTCGCACCACGTTGAGGAAGAGGCAGTCTTCGGCGCTGCCCGCGCGTACCTGGAGGCGACGCTGCCCATAGGTGTAGGGCTCGGGCTGAAGACAGTCGGCACCGAAGGTGTCGGCGTCGCGAACACCGTCCCACGTAGGCGCGGGAGCCGGAGCAGCCCAGCGCCGCTGGCCGGTCGGCGAGTCGGCGTAGCGGACGCCGCGCCAGACCCGGAGTCCGTCGGCCTCGACGCCCCTGAGGTCTCCCTCGGTGGTGGCGACGACGAGCGGGTCGTCGGTGGTGGCGTCGGGACCCAGGATCACGACGAATCCGGCCACCACGAGCACGGTCACCGCGACGGCGGCCGCGATCGTCGCCACCAGCGCGGACCCCGTGGGGGCGCGCCGGTCACGCCAGAGCTCGCGCACCTCGGGCGGGAGGCGACGCAGCTCCGGCCCGAGCCGGCGCTGATGAGAAGGCACGAAAGTAGTGCTACCAGCCGCGCTCGGCGAGTCGGTGCGGCTGCGGAATGTCCTCGACGTTGATGCCCACCATGGCCTCGCCCAGACCGCGCGAGACCTTGGCGACCATGTCAGGGTCGTCGTGGAAGGTGGTGGCCTTGACGATCGCCTCGGCGCGCTGGGCGGGGTTGCCAGCCTTGAAGATGCCCGAGCCCACGAACACGCCCTCGGCGCCGAGCTGCATCATCATCGCGGCGTCCGCCGGGGTGGCGATGCCACCGGCGGTGAAGAGCACGACCGGCAGCTTGCCCTTGGCAGCGACCTCGGCCACCAGCTCGTAGGGAGCCTGCAGCTCCTTGGCGGCGACGAAGAGCTCGTCGCCCTCGAGGGCTCCGAGACGACGGATCTGCTGGCGGATGGTGCGCATGTGGGTGACGGCGTTCGACACGTCACCCGTGCCCGCCTCGCCCTTCGATCGAATCATGGCAGCGCCCTCGGTGATCCGGCGCAGGGCCTCGCCGAGGTTGGTGGCGCCACAGACGAACGGCACGGTGAACGCCCACTTGTCGATGTGGTTCGCGTAGTCGGCGGGGGTCAGCACCTCCGACTCGTCGATGTAGTCGACGCCCAGGCTTTGCAACACCTGGGCCTCGGCGAAGTGACCGATCCGGGCCTTGGCCATCACCGGGATCGAGACAGCCTCGATGATGCCGTCGATCATGTCGGGGTCGCTCATCCGGCTCACGCCGCCCTGGGCGCGAATGTCGGCCGGCACCCGCTCCAGCGCCATGACCGCGACGGCCCCGGCGTCCTCGGCGATCTTCGCCTGGTCGGGCGTGACGACGTCCATGATCACGCCGCCCTTGAGCATCTCGGCCATCCCGCGCTTGACGCGCGTGGTGCCGGTGGCCGGGCTCTGGGCCGTGTCGGCGGTGACGAGGGAGTCGCTGTGGTCGGTCAGGTCAGGCATGCCCTGATCGTACGGCGGTCAGGCCGTGGGACTCGAACCGGTCTCGCCCGGCTGATCGGGCCCGGCGGCGTCCAGCACGAGTGCCTGGCGTCGCACCTTGAGGATCCGGAAGACCACCGTGTAGGTGTTGGCGAAGGCCAAGGCCCACAGCGTGATGAACATCAGGATCGGCAGGTCGAAGATGGCACCCAGGCCGGTCATCACCAGGATCGAGACCAACCGGTCGGCCCGCTCGGCCAACCCGCCTTTGGCGTCCATGCCGAGCGACTCGGCCCGGGCCCGCGCATAGGACGTGACCGAGCCCATGACCAAGCAGTAGAGCGACACGCAGAGGTAGAGGTAGGAATCGCCCTCGTTGCCAGCGAAGTAGAGCGCCAGGCCACCGAAGATGGCCCCGTCGCCGAACCGGTCGAGGGTGGAATCCCAAAAGGCGCCGAACTTCGAGTTGCGCCCCAGCTCGCGCGCCATCTTGCCGTCGACCAGGTCGCTGAAGACGAACGCGGTGATCACGAGCACCCCGATGAGCAGCTCGCCCATCGGGAAGAACACCAGGGCTCCGGCACACACGCCGACCGTCCCGACGAACGTGACGGTGTCGGGGCTGATGCCCAGCTTGAGGAAGAGCTTGACGAACGGCATGAGCACGACGCCCTGCCAGAAGCCCTTGAATCTGTCCAACATGTCGCGAGCAGGTTAGCGCGTCGACGCGTCGGACTGGCCGACCCAGGCCTCGGCGAGCAAGTGGCGGGTGTCGGTGAGCAGCTCGGGTAGCACCTTGGTGCGTCCGATGATCGGCATGAAGTTCTGGTCGCCGGCCCACCGCGGCACCACGTGCTGGTGCAAGTGAGAGGCGATGCCGGCACCAGCGATATGACCTTGGTTCATCCCGATGTTGAAACCCCCGGCGCCTGACACCGCACGGATGGTGCGCATCGCCTGACGAGTGAGGTCGGCGATCTCCGCCGCCTCCTCGTCGGTCGTGTCGGTGTAGTCGGCCAGGTGCCGGTAAGGGCACACCATCAGGTGCCCCGGGGCGTACGGGTAGAGGTTGAGCACCGCAAAGGCCAGGGTGCCGCGCCGCACCACCAGCCCCGCTGCATCATCCAGGGTCGGGATGCGACAGAAGGGGCACTGACCCGACGTCGCGTCGGCCGGCTTGTTCTCGCCGCGGATGTAGGCCATCCGGTGCGGGGTCCAGAGTCGGTCGAGGTCGTCGGCGCCGCCGATGCCGTCCTGGTGCACCAGGTCGCTCACGCGGTGGTCTCCTCCCCCAAGAACTCCTCCGGGAGGTTGAGCAGCGTCACCAACGGGAGGTCGGGATCGAGGTCGAGGCCGAGCCGGCGAGCGTGCCCATCGAGCAGGTTCCACACCGACATCGACAGCAATTCAGACAGGCTCGCCGCCGACGGTTCACGCGGCGCGCGCGCGACCCAACGACGCACGGCGCCATGTACTGCGCCGACCAGGCCGTGGGAGAGCGGGTCGACCAGGGCCTTCTCGTTCTCGTCGAGATCGGCTCCGAGCATGGCGATCGCCAGCTCGAGGATCTCGGTGAGCATCTCGGCAATGCGGTCGATCCCGTGCTGAAAGGCGCCAGAACCCTCTTGGGCCGCGACGGCGTGCAGCGCTGGATGGCTGACCGTCCAGTCGACGTACGTCGAGACGATGCGGCGGATGATCTCGTTGATGGTGCCGTCGATCGTCACCGCTGGAGCCAGTTGCGCGGTGAAGGCCGCCATCACGTGCGTGCGGATGGCCAGGTCGAGATCGGCCCGGTCTACGAAGTGGCGGTAGACGACCGTGCGGTTCAGTCCGGCACGATGAGCGATCTGTTGCACGTGGAAGTCGTCGCCCGGCGCGCCGGCCTCGATGACCTCGAGGGCGGCGTCGAGGATCTGCTGACGGCGCGCTTGATTGTGCTTGTCCCAGCGGAGCTGTCGACCGTCCTGCGCCATCTCACCTCTTCCTTTCGAGCCTCCTGAGTGTGTTGCTGACCGAAGGGTAACGGCGCACGGGCGTTGCGAGGGTCGCCGAGCCGGCCACGCGCACCATCTCGCTGACATCGACGATCTTGGCGCGCGAGCGGCCACGCAGTTCTCCGCGGCGACGTTCCTCGGCCTCGATGGCGCGCCATCCGGCCAAGTCGACGACCGCCGGCTGGCGACCGTGGACCACCTCCGCGATCGACTCGCTGGTGCCGACCGGCGCCGGGAGTCCACCGTCCAGGTCGTCGAGGATCCGCTCGACGGTCTCCTGAGCACACGACTTGTTGGTGCCGATGAAGCCGCTTGGCCCACGCTTGATCCACCCGACGACGTACAGGCCCGGGCGCACGCGACCGCGGTCGTTGGGCACGGTGCCGCTGAGCTCGTCGTAGGGCAGGTCGAGCACAGGCAGGCCGTGGTAGCCGATGGCCCGGAGCACCAGCCCAGCCTCGATCACCTCAGCGATGCCGTCGCGTACGACCTCGAGGCCAGTGACGCGGTCGGCTCCACAGACACGTACTGGGCTGGTGTCGAAACGGAGCACGAGCGTGCGTCGGGCGGGGTTGCCCGGCAGGTCGGCGAGGCCAGCAAGAAGCTGCACCTTGCGCGAGTGACTGCCCGAGCCGCTGGTCAGCGGGGCCCCGCCGGTGTCGATCCGCACGTTGATCTCGCCCGCCTCGGCGAGGCCGACCAGGCCGACGAGCTCAGGCTCGGTGAACGCGGCGTCCGCGGGTCCGCGGCGTCCGAGCACCACGACTTCCTGCACCCCACTGCGGGTGAGTGCGGCCCACGGCAGCCCGGCCATGTCGGTGTGCTCGAGTCGAGCGGGGTCGGAGGCCAGGATGCGCGCGACGTCGAGGGCAACGTTGCCGTTGCCGATCACCACGGCGCGATGATGGTCGAGCGGCACGTGGAGGTCCTGCTTGTCGGGGTGACCGTTGTACCAACCGACGAGGTCGGTCGCCGAGAGCGAGCCCGGGAGGTTCTCGCCCTCGATGCCGAGCCGCCGATCGGAACTGGCACCGACCGCGTACACCACGGCGTCGTACTGGGCCTCGAGGTCGGCAAGCGAGACGTCGGTGCCCACGTCGACGTTGAGGAAGTAGCGGAAGCCTGGCTGCTCCTCGATCTTCGCGAAGAGCTTGGTGACCTGCTTGGTGTGCTGGTGGTCGGGAGCAACACCGGCACGCACCAGCCCGTAGGGAGTGGGCAGCCGGTCGTAGACGTCGACCGAGATCTCCGGGTGGGCGAGGAGCTCGTCAGCGGCGTACAACCCCGCCGGACCGGCGCCGACGACCGCGACCCGAAAGGTGCCGGAACGACTGAGCCGGCGCTGCTTCGGCACGACGGCCACGGGAGCCCGCCCGGCGTGCGGGAAGCAGTCGTAGTAGTCAGCGTTGATCTGCAGGAACGGCTGCTCGGCGGGCGTGAGCGAGGTGTCCGGCTTGATCGCATCGACCGGGCACGCCGTGGCGCAGGCACCGCAGCCGACGCACGAGTTCGCGTCGACGTAGAGCATCTCCGCCGTCGCGAACCCAGGCTCGCCCGGCGCGGGGTGAATGCAGTTCACCGGGCAGGCGACGACGCAGGAGGCGTCAGCACAGCACGACTGCGTGACGACGTAGGTCACCGAAGGCCTCCGGGGTCAGGACGCCGCGGTGGCGGGCTGGCTGCGGAAGCGCGAGCTGCGACCGTCGATCTTCATCAGCCGCCAGACGCGTCGCGAGACCGGGTTCATCATGCCGGTCTCCTCAGCGAGCATCCGCACGTCGCCGAACAGGTCGCGCAACATCTTCCGCGACTCAGGACGGTCCCAGTACAGGTCCTTCACCACCGACTTGGGGATCCCCATGTCGCGCTGCGCCTTCTTGGTGGGCACCAAGATCTCGTCGCACAGCCACCGCATGATCAGCGGCACGGCGACAGAGAGCACGGCACGCTCATGACGCTTGAGCTTGGGGGCGTTGTGCTGGAGATACTGGTGGGCGAACCCGATGTGTCGGGCCTCTTCGGCCACGTGGATCTGCATGATCCGTTGCAGCAGCGGATGCATGTCGTTGCCGGCACGCAGCACCGTCTTCTGCACGTGGTCGATCGGCTCCTCGCCAGCCAGCACCCCGAAGAAGAAGCCGAAGGGCACCAACCGCGCCGCGAGCGGCAGGATCGGGCTCACGCCACGGAACAGAGCCGACCCGCCCCCGACGTCCTGGCCGGAGCGGTTCACGAACTCCTGGAACATCTGGGTGTGGTGGCACTCCTCGGTCGCCTCGTGCGTCGAGTAGCGGAACTCCGGCGAACCGTTCGGCAGCGCGAAGACGTAGTTCATCAGCCCAGCGATCAGGATCTGCTCAAACTGCAAGCCGACCTTGGTGACGTTGGCCTGCCGGTAGAGCCCGATCCGGATCTGCTCGTCCTTCGGCAGACCGCGGTACCACGGGTGCCGACCGAGCACGTCAGCCTCGGGAAGGATCCACCGCTCGTCGGTCGGGTCGATCGCGTAATCGGGGTGATCCCAATCAATGTCCTTGAAGGCATCGAAGTGCAGGTCGACGCTGGCCTCCGAGAGCGTGCGGAGCCGCTCCTCGTAGGTCTGGAAGGGGGCCTCGAGCTCAGGCTCGGTCTGGGCCTCAGTACGTGCCTCGGTCCGCGGCTCCATCGTGCTGGTCATCGGGTTCACCTCTCACCGTTGGGTGGTCAACGATCTCGAGGTTAGTGCGACGAGGTGTCACATGTAAAGAGTGTCTGTGACGTTACGTCTCAGTAACTTCCGCGAGAAACGCCTGCCGGCAGGCGTTTCTCGGTCCAAGGCCCGCTATTTCGGTCGACAGGTGCGAGTTTTGCCTGCCGGCAGGCGAAACTCGGGACGCCTGGGGCGACCTTCAGTCCGCAAATCGGGCCGGAAAGCCACCGGTTGCAATCGGGCCCCAGCGGGTGGGTGTCACCCGAATGAGCGACTTGCCTTGGTCGCGCATCGCCTGGCGGTACTCGTCCCAGTCGGAGTGCTCGCCCGCGATGCAACGGAAGTAGTCGACCAGGGGTTCGACGGCGTCCGGCATGTCGATCACCTCGGCGGTGCCGTCGACCTGCACCCACTCACCGTCGAAGTCGTCGCTGAGCACCAGGACGCTGACCGTCGCATCACGTCGGGCGTTAGCTGCCTTAGCGCGCTCGGGATAGGTCGAGATGACGAACCGTCCTTCGCCATCCACTCCCCCGGTGACCGGACTCATCTGCGGGGACCCGTCGCGGCGACGGGTGACGAGCACCAAGTGGTGCCGCGTTCGAGCGAAGTCGAGCAGTGCGGTGAGGTCAACGGACGTCGTGGTGGCGATGGTGCGAGGCATGTGACCACCTCACCAGGTGGGTGGTGAGGGGTTTCGAGGCTCGTCGCTGCGGCGGATTCAACCTGCGCTCCACAAACCACCGGCCCCGTCGTGGTCAAGAAGTTTCGAGGCTCGTCGCCGCGCTCCTCACACCCCTCACCAGGAGCGTTGCGTCAGACCTGTTCGCGCGTCGCGACGGCGGCGGCCACGCGAGCGATGGCTTCCTCGATCGGGACGCCGTTCTCTTGGCGTCCGTCGCGGTAGCGGAAGGAAACTGCGCCAGCCTCGACGTCGTCGGCACCGGCGATCATCATGAACGGCACCTTCTGCATCTGGGCGTTGCGGATCTTCTTCTGCATCCGGTCGTCGGAGTCGTCGACCTCGACGCGGAGGCCCTGGACCTTCATCCGCTTCGCGACGTCATGCAGGTAGTCGGCGAAGGCCTCGGCCACCGGGATCGCCTGCACCTGGACGGGTGCCAACCACGGGGGGAAGGCGCCGGCGTAGTGCTCGACGAGTACGCCGAAGAAGCGCTCGAGCGAGCCGAACTTCGCGGAGTGGATCATCACCGGCTGCTGGCGCGATCCGTCGGCGGCCTGGAAGGAGAGCTCGAAGCCCTTGGGCTGGTTGAAGTCGTACTGGATCGTCGACATCTGCCAGGTGCGTCCGATCGCGTCTCGCGCCTGCACCGAGATCTTGGGGCCGTAGAACGCTGCCCCGCCCGGGTCGGGC
The DNA here is from genome assembly GCA_049583775.1 of Nocardioides sp. GTDB lineage: Bacteria > Actinomycetota > Actinomycetes > Propionibacteriales > Nocardioidaceae > Nocardioides. The sequence goes on along the minus strand of JBAUWM010000041.1, from coordinate 5,630 downwards.
ACGAGCTCGAGGCCCGAGCCCAGCGCGACGTCCTCGAGCACCTGGGTGGCGACCTGCCACTCCTCCTCGGTGCCCACGAACTTGTCGGGCTTGGAGTCGTCGCGCGTCGAGAGCTCGAGGTAGTAGTCGTCGAGCCCGAAGTCCTTCAGCAGCCCGAGCACGAAGTCGAGCAGGTGCTTGATCTCTCCCGGCGCCTGCTCGGGAGTGACGTAGGAGTGCGAGTCGTCCTGGGTGAGACCGCGCACGCGGGTGAGACCGTGGACGACGCCCGACTTCTCGTAGCGATAGACCGACCCGAACTCGAAGAACCGCAGCGGCAACTCCCGGTAGGAGCGCCCGCGCGACCTGAAGATCAGGTTGTGCATCGGGCAGTTCATCGCCTTGAGGTAGTAGTTCGCGCCTTCGAACTCCATCGGCGGGAACATCGTGTCGGCGTAGTACGGCAGGTGACCGGAGGTGTGGAAGAGCCCCTCCTTGCTGATGTGCGGCGACCCGACGTAGTCGAAGCCTTCCTCGATGTGGCGCTGGCGAACGTAGTCCTCCATCACCCGCTTGATCACCCCGCCCTTGGGATGGAAGACCGCGAGGCCCGAGCCGATCTCGTCGGGGAAGCTGAAGAGGTCGAGGTCGCGGCCGAGCTTGCGGTGGTCGCGGCGCTCGGCCTCGGCGATCCGCTCGAGGTGCGCGTCCAGCGCCTCCTTTGACTCCCAGGCGGTGACGTAGATGCGCTGCAGCATCTTGTTCTTCTCATCACCGCGCCAGTAGGCGGCCGCTGAGCGCATCAGCTTGAAAGCCGGGATCCGCTTGGTGGTGGGCAGGTGGGGTCCGCGACAGAGATCGCTCCAGGCGACGTCGCCGTTGCGGCGCACGTTGTCGTAGATCGTCAGCTCGCCTGCGCCGACCTCGACCGACGCACCTTCGGCGGCGTCATCACTGTTGCCCGACCCCTTGAGCCCGATGAGCTCGATCTTGTACGGCTCGTCCTTCAGCTCGTCGATCGCGTCGGCGTCAGTGGTGACCCGGCGCGAGAACCGCTGGCCCTCCTTGATGATCTTGCGCATTCGGGTCTCGATCTTCTCGAGGTCCTCGGGCACGAACGGGATGTCGACGTCGAAGTCGTAGTAGAAGCCGTTCTCGATCGGTGGGCCGATGCCGAGCTTGGCAGCGGGAAAGAGCTCTTGCACCGCTTGCGCCATCACGTGGGCACACGAGTGGCGCAGGATGTCGTGTCCGTCGGCGCTGTCGATGAGCACCGACTCGACGTCGTCGCCGTCAGCAAGCTCGTAGGACAGATCCTTCAAGTCACCGCCCACGCGCGCCGCAATGACGTCGGCGTCGTCAGCGAAGAGCTCCCAGGCCTTGGTGCCCGTCGTGACCGTCTGGTCCTGACGCACGTCGGCGTGGACTCGGACGACCTTGATCTCGGACACGAGGAACTCCCCTGGCTCGGTGATACCGCCGCTGGTCGGCGGAACCTCGCAAGGCTATCGAGCACCCACGTCTTGGCGCGCATCGATATCGCGCGGCCTCGTGAGCGAGGAGTCAGCAGGTGACCGGCGCAGCCGTCTTCGGCGACGGAGCCTTCTGGATCTGCGCGGCGCCGCTGCCCTTGGCCTGCATGCTCCAGAACCGGATCCAGTCGACACCCATCCGGGTGCGGTTCATGTCCTCGGTGCCGTTCGGGGCGATCAACGACAGCCGCATCGTCAGGGGTTTGCCCGAAACAGCCTTGGGCGTCTTCAGGGTGGCTGTCGCGTCGGCGTCGACGAACCACGCGATCCGCTTCTTGGTGACCTCCACCGCGTAGGTGTGCCAGTTCTCCCGGTTCTTCACCACACCGCCCTCGGTGAGGGCCCACCGCTGCGAGCCGTTCTGGGCGCTCAGCCCGACCGTCGGCGCGTAGCCCTGGAAGTCGGCGAAGGTGATGGCTTGGTTGCTGCAGGCCCCGGCTGCGGTCGTGCTCGGGATGAGCTCGGCACGCATGCGGTAATCGGTGCCTCCGTTCGGCCAGATCGGGGCGCGCATGCGGATCTCCCAGCGGCCGTAGGTCTCGCCCCGGCGTCCGAGGGTCGCCATCACGGTGCCGTGGTTCTCCCGCGCCTTGTAGGACTCACCACTGTCGAGCGTCAGCATCGCGTAGGTGTTGGCGGTGCGCCCAGTGCCGGTGCTGAAGTCGACCCACGGATCGATCGACTCGCCGTACTCGAGCTCGTAGCTCCACTTCTTGGCACCCCAGTCGAAGGTGTTGCCCGCGTGGATCGGTCCGGGTTGCGCGTAGGGGGCCTTGGCGCGGTCGGAGACCGATGCGGTGGTGGACGGCGGTGCACCGAGTGCGACGAGCAGCCCGACGAGTACCAACGGCACGACTCGTTTGCTGGCCATGATCACCACCAACCCTTCATCGAGGTCGCGCGAGGGGCCGGTTCCGATTCAGGTGGCGCCTCCGGGGTCGTAGCCATGACCGTCGGGCCGGTCGAGTTGGTGCCGAACTTGTTGGTGACGAACACCGCGTAGGCATAGTCGCTCGACGGCATCACGTCGACGTCGGTGAACGAGGACGCCGCACGACCGAGGAACGCGACCTGGAGGCCGTCGTCGATGGTGGCCGGAGGCGTCGTCCCGTCAGCCCGCACGACGACGATGCCGCTCGCGGTCGGGTCACCCGGCGGCGTCCACCGCAGCGGGACACTCGTGGCGGCCGGGGGCCCGTCGACCACCAGCGAGACCACCGGCTGGGTCGGCGTGGTGATGATCGCGCTTGAGTGCGCCGGCGCGTACTCAGCCTGGTCGCCGCGCCCGTTCATGGTGAAGACCGTGTAGGCGTACGGGGCACCCGGTGTGAGTTGGGTGTCGGTGAAAGCCGAGACCCCCCGAGCCAGGCTCTGGACTCTGTCGGCTGCACGCGGTGATTGTGGCGGCGTCGGGCTCGTTCCGGGGGCCCCTTCGTTGCGAGCCACCACGACCGAGTCGATCCACTCGTCGTCAGGAGTGGTCCAGGTCAGTGCAACCTGCGCACCCTTCTTGTCTGGGGCTGCGACGGCACTGCTGACTCCGCTCACGGGCATGGGCAGCTTGAAGACGAAGTGATAGGTCGGGAACGACGGATACACGCTCACGCCCTTGCCCTTGATCGGCGCGGCCATGACCCGATAGACGTTGTTGCCCGTCGTGGGCGGTTGCACGGTGAAGGTGGCGCGTCCGGCCTTGTCGGTCACGGCGGAGCCGATGCGTTCCCAGGACGATCCGCCGAGGCGCCGTTGCAGCTCGACGCCTCGACCAGGCCGGACCGGGAAGGTCGAGACAACGACCTTTGAGGGCAAGCCGAGCAGTCCTGCGACCGGGTTGAAGTCGAGGGTGATCTCCTGCTCCTTCGGTGCCACCGGAGCCTGCGGGGTGCGCTTGCCGAGGCTCGGCACATAGATGCTGAACGGCGTGGCCATTCCCGGCCCTGGGTAGGTGAACGAGAAGTTGCCCTGGGCGTCAGTTTTGCCGGTGCCCTCGTCGAGGTACTTGTCGCGCATGAACCGCTGGAGCACGACGGTGCGTTTTCCGGAACGACCGACGTTTCCCTTGATGGTCAGCGTCTCCCCCGCGATGTACTCGCGCGGCGTAAGAGTGATCTTCCCAGTCGTGCCACCCTGGGACGCTGCCGACGTGTTGAGCCCCGGCACGAGGGCCGCCGTCAGCACGAGCACCATCAGCGCCCACCACGCACGTAGCGGTCTGGCGCCGTCGCGCCCGATTGTCTGCATAGCCGGAGGCTAGGGCTCGAGAGCCCGAAGCGCTGGAGCCTCAGCAGTTTTGAGCCACGCGCCACGACTCCGGTCTGGACCAGCCATCCAGAAGGACTACCGTCCGGCGAACATCCGTGACGCAGAAAAGCATCAGGCCGGACCCGTCACGGGTCCGGCCTGGCGTGGTACTCGGTGGGCGATACTGGGTTCGAACCAGTGACCTCTTCGGTGTGAACGAAGCGCGCTACCACTGCGCCAATCGCCCGAGTGCAGTCTTTCGACCGCGGTCGCAGACTTTAGCCCATGCCTGAGCCGACCTCACACTCGAGCCCTAGGCCTACTCATGACCCGAGTAGCTCGCCCTCGCGAGCACGCCAGGTCGCCGCGACGGCCTGGGTCACCGGCCCGGTCTCGAGTTCACGGTCGCCCCATCGGACGACGGACTGCACGTCGCGCGTCGTCGAGACGAGGAACACCTCGTCAGCCTGCTCTGCGATCTGGATCGGTTCATCGACCTCGCGCCCTCCGAACCAGTCGAGCACCAGCCGTCGGGTCACACCGGCCAGGCAGCCGCTCGCCAGGGTCGGCGTCCGGAGTTCTCCGTCGACCACGTAGAACACGTTCGACCCTGTGCCCTCGCACAGATGATCAGCGAGATTGGCGAACACGGCCTCACTGGCTCCGCGTCGTCGCGCTTCAGCCAGGGCGACGACGTTCTCGGCATACGACGTCGTCTTGAGGCCGGCCAGCGCACCGTGCTCGTTGCGCCTCCACGGCACTGTGACGATCGCGGCGGAAGCTGGCATCGGGTCCATGGGAGCTGCGACGACCGCGACGGCGGGTGGGTGATCGCCCCGGCCTGACCCGAGCGGAGCGGGGCCAGCGGTCACAGTGATTCGAATCCGCCCGAGGGCGAGGTGGTGACCGTCAAGGACGGCCGCCACACCCGCGCGGACGGCGTCGAGATCCACGCTGGGCAGGCCCAGGCCAGCGGCAGAGACGAGCAATCGGTCGAGGTGACGCTCGATGGCGAACGGCTGCCCGTCGACCACCTTGATGGCCTCGAAGACGCCGTCGCCCACGGTGAAGCCGTGGTCGGCCAGACTGATGGCCGGACCCGACGGATCATTGAGCAGGACACCGTCTAGCCACGCGCGCATGCGGCCACTCTAGGGATCACGTCGACGCGCTCGCGGACTCAGACTCACCGATCTACACCCAGTTTTGGTCACCCTCGAGCCATCGGCTACTGTTCTCACGCGCATCACAACGGCTCGCGAAAGCGGTCGGAAGCGGTGGCGCATGCGGACATAGCTCAGTTGGTAGAGCGCAACCTTGCCAAGGTTGAGGTCGCGAGTTCGAGTCTCGTTGTCCGCTCGGAGAGGTCAGTGTCACCGGCCGGACCTCCACGCAGAAACACGGTGGGTTGGCCGAGAGGCGAGGCAACGGACTGCAAATCCGTGTACACGGGTTCAAATCCCGTACCCACCTCCACACCGACAACTTCACACCGCCGTTCCACACGGCAACGGGCGATTGGCGCAGTGGTAGCGCGCTTCCCTGACACGGAAGAGGTCACTGGTTCAAACCCAGTATCGCCCACCATTACGAAACCTGCCCCTGACCTGCGAAACGCGGGTTAGGGGCGGTTTCGCATTTGGTTCGCGTGTCCACCACGTGTCCAGCGGTTTCTCCTCTCTCTACCGAGAGGAACTGGGGCGCGCCGGCACCATGACGGCCCCGACGGAGTTAGTCCCCGCTACTCGCGACCGGGACGCCCGAGCCGCGCGAGCAAACTGGAGGCGCCCCAAAGGGCCGATCAGTGCGCCCTACTCTCCTCGGCAACTACTGTTCGCAGGCCACTCCATCGCCGTCGCGGTCGAGGTGACCGCCGTA
>JBAUWM010000040.1:0-3960 GCA_049583775.1 Nocardioides sp. | reverse complement strand
GGTAGGTTCTTGTTGATCGTGCGGCAGGTGGCGAAGACCGGGTCGGAGTGCAGCCCAGGGTTCTGGAGGAGGTCGACGTCCTGGGTGGGCACGGTGCCGAGAACGAGGGCTCCATCCAGCTGGTCGTTCTTCTCGGCGGCCGGGGCACTCGATGGCCCGTCGTTGCTGGTGAGTACGTATCTGGGGTAGTAGCGCTGGTCGTTGGCGGTGTTCAGGAAGTAGCCCATCATTCCGCCGGAGGAGAGCGAGACGACGGTCTTGACTCCTGCGGTATTGAACGCCAGGACAGCGGATTGGACAGCGGCAATCGAGCCAGAGAGCTCTGGGGTGGAGCCGGCGTAGGTGACGAAGTACGGCCTGGTCTTGATCCCGCTCGCAGCGGCGACCTTGGTGAACGCACGCTCCGCGGCCCGGTAGCCGGCGGCGTCGTAGACGACCAAACCGATTTGGTCACCGGACTTGGCCAGGCCCTTGGCGATGGTCAGTTCGGCCAGGTTGCGGCCCAGCCGATCAGAATCGACCTCCGTGGGTGACACGGTGTAGCTGAGCTGCTGCCAATCGGTGCTGCTCTTGAGGTAGCCGCCGTCAGTGACGTAGAGGGCGCCTGCTTTCTGCATACAGGTAGCCATCGAGTTGGTGATCGTGATGTTGGAGACGACCGAGGCGACGACGTCGTGATCCTGGGTCATCGTCGCGCACATCTCTGACTGGTTCTGCTCGTAGGACTTCGTGCCAGCGATCTCGGCGCCGAAGTACACCAAGTTGATCTTGTGCCCACCTAGTCCCCCGTGAGCGTTCATCCACTCGACGGCGGCGTTCATGTACTCGCGCTGACCGTCGATCTCGCCCTGCTGCTTAGTGCTGCTACTGCTGCCGCCGAACTGACCGGAGACGGCGACGAGGTCCTTGATGTACATGATGCCGACGTCCACAGGCTCGCCGGTAGCCGGTTTGGTGTAGTCGACGACCGAGGATCCGGTGGGGCCGTCCGGAGCATCCGGACCTGCCGTTTGGCCCGACCCGTCGTCTGGGACGTCGTCGTTCAGCTCCGTGGGCGCCAAGGGAGTCTCGGAACCATCGACGCTATCTGGGACGCCTCCTGGTGCTACGTCGATCGCGGCATCGGAGCCATTCAAGCCAGTAGTGGTATCGACGGAGGTGGGTTCGCCGAGGCTGCCCAGGCCTCCCGGCGCCTGCGAGGTGGCGAGCGGGTTCTGCGCCGCGGGATCCACCTGCACTGTCGACCCGCACGCGGCCATGCTGAGACACAGCCCGGTGACAAGTAGCAGATTCCGCATGAACTGACTCCTATAAACACTTGTAGGTATATCGCCGAACCGGCATGATGCTGCAACAGAGCACGGGTGCGTGTCAATGGTCACAGGAAGTTCGCATGAATACCTACGGTTGTATGGGAGCACAGGGATGACGACGTTCGTCCGGGCAGCGTTGCCCGAGAGGTCCGGCCTGACGGCGGCGAAGCGACGGCTTCTCGAGGGTGCGCTGGCGCTCTTCAGTCGCGACGGTTATCACGGGGTGTCGGTGCGCGACATCGCTAAAGAACTCGATCTGCACCCTACGTCGATCTATGCGCACGTTGGCTCGAAGGAAGATCTGCTCTTTGAGCTCGTCAAGATGGGATACGAAGAGCTGCGCGATCGCATCCGCCTGGCGCTCCTCGAGGTCGACGAGCGACCCGAGAATCAGCTGCGCGCGATCGTCCACGCCAACGCCTTGACCCACATGACGACGGCTGACCTAGCCCGCGTCTGCCACAACGAGTCGCGCCACCTGTCGGCTCATCAGTTGGAAATCATCGAAGTCCTTCGGATCGACATGGGAACCGCGCTCCGTGACGTCGTCAACCGAGGCGTCGCGCAGGGCGTCTTCGCGCCGCCGGATATCGACGTCACCATCGCGTCCATCGTCGCTATGGGCACGCGCGTCGTCGACTGGTGGCGCCCAGAACTCGGAGTCCACCCTGAGCACGTCGCCGCCACTCACGCCGACCTGGCCTTGCGCATGCTGAAGCGCTGATCTTCTGGCTCGAGTCTCTCTCGCACCCGAACCCCGTTGCCCGACCTATCGACCAGCCGAACGGAAAAAACCGACCATGCCCTTCGCCACTAACGGATCCGCGCGCCTGCACTGGGCGGAGAGGGGCATCGGCACGCCAGTGCTCCTCGTCATGGGGCACTCCTACGACTCCAACATGTGGTACCTCGTCGTCGACACGCTCGCCCAACACCATCGCGTCATCACCTTTGACAACCGCGGAACGGGCCAGAGCTCACGGATGCGAAAGATCAGTGTTGGCGACATGGCCCGCGACGCCTTCGCGGTCATGGACGCCGCCGGCGTCCAGACCGCGCACGTCTACGGCGTCTCCATGGGTGGCGGGATCATCCTCGAGATGGCACGCCAGGCTCCGGAGCGGGTCGCGTCGCTGTTGCTGGGCTGCACCATGGCCAAGACGCCCGACGTGTCGAGGGTCCCTCTCGTCCTCCGCCTGCTGCTTCGGCTCCCGGCGCCCGTCGTCTACAAGATGGTCACCTCGTCGGCGAAGCGGAAGGGGCCGGACAATCTGTACCCCTACGGCACCGCTGCCCCGGCCGACAGGATCACCATCGACGAGGCGGTCATCGCCGCCAACGTGGGAAGCGTGCTCACCTCCGTGGCCCAGACCCGCGCGATCGGGGCATACGCCATCACCGAGGATGAGGTGCGAGCGCTTCGCATGCCTGCCCTCGTCCTGCATGGCGATGAGGACGCCGCCGTGCCCTACGAGGCTGGCAAGCGGCTGCACGAGCTCCTCGCACACAGCGAGATGGCCACCTTCGCAGGCGCGGGTCACAACTACTTCGTCGCCTACGCGGACGAGGCGAACGCCCGAGCGATCGACTTCCTGTCGCGCGTCGATGCGAACCAGCCTGCGCAGGCACGACCACGCACGGCCACCTCATGACCTGCCTCGTCGACTTCGAGGTCACGTGGACCGACGGTTCCGAGCCCCGACCCGACGCGGATTGGATTCCCGCCGTCGTGCCCGGGGGCGTGCACGAGTCGCTTCTCGCGGCTGGCCTCATCGAACACCCCTACGCCGGCCAGCACGAGCACGAGCTGGGTTGGGTGCACGAATCGACGTGGTGGTACCGCACTACCTTCCCCCACCCCGGCGTCGGCGCGCAGACTCACCTCGAGTTCGCCGGTCTCGACACCGTGGCCGAGGTGCGGCTGAACGGCGCAGTGGTGGGCACCGCGCGCAACCAGCACCGTTCGCACCGCTTCGAGGTCAGCGGGTTGTTCGAGGCCACCAACGAACTGCTCGTTCGGTTCCCGCCACCGCTCGAGGGCCTGCTCACCGATGACGAAGTGGCGGCAACGATCGACGACATGCGCTCGCGCCAGACGTCCGTCCTTCGCCAGGTGACCGACGAGGAACTCACGATCCGCATCCTGCGGGCTCGCCTTCGCAAAGCGACCTTCAGCTGGGGCTGGGACTTCGCCCCGGTCGTCACATCACGTGGCATCAGTGGACCTGTCTCGCTGACTGCTTCCCGACCGGAACTGCGCGACGTGCTGGTGCGCTCTATCGACCTCGACGTCGAGTCGCGGACGGCGACGCTGCTGGTGACCGGGTCATCGAACGGTCCGGTCATGGTCAGCGTCACGAGTCCCTCTGCGGAAGTGCTGACCGCCACCGCCGAGGGCGACTTCGAGGTCCGCTTGCTGCTCCGCGACATCGCGCTGTGGTGGCCCCACGACCTCGGCGAGCCAGCGCTCTACGACGTCGTCGTCGCTTCGGGCGGCGCGCGCACGGTGGTGCGGCACGGCATTCGAACCATCGAGATCGACCGGAGCCCCGACCCCGAGGAGAACGCCGAGCTGTTCCGCTTTCTTGTCAACGGGGTGCCCACGTTCGCGCGCGGGGCCAACGTCGTGCCCGGCACGATGCTGGTC
>JBAUWM010000039.1:0-4844 GCA_049583775.1 Nocardioides sp. | reverse complement strand
GCACCGGCCCGCCCGAGACCGCCGGGCGCTGGGCGTTGCTCCCAACCCTCGACACCGACCCGACTCGTCGGGCCCACGCCACCGCCGAGCGGCTCCTCGATCGGCACGGCGTCGTCATCCGGGGCGCCGTGGTGAGTGAGCGGGTTCCCGGTGGGTTCGCCGGTGTCTACAAGGTGCTCTCGGCCTTCGAGGAGTCCGGCCGGTGCCGGCGCGGCTACTTCGTCGACGGTCTGGGGGCTGCCCAGTTCGGCACCGCCGGCGCCATCGACCGCCTGCGCACGTTCGCCGACTCGGCCGCCAGCACCCCCGAGACCAAGCCCACCTGCGTGGCCCTGGCCGCCACCGATCCCGCCAACCCGTACGGCGCTGCCCTGCCGTGGCCACCGGGCGAGGGAGGCCACCGCCCTGGCCGGAAGGCGGGAGCGATCGTGGTGCTGGTCGACGGCGTGCTGTCGCTCTACGTCGAGCGTGGCGGGCGCACGCTGCTCACGTGGAGCGACGACGTCGAGGCCCTCACCCCCGCCGCCGAGGCTCTCGCCGAACGCGTACGTGGCGGAGCCCTCGGACGCCTCACGGTTGAGAAGGCCGACGGCACCCCACTTCTGGGGTCCGGCACGACGCCACTGCGCGCCGCCCTCGATGCCGCTGGCTTCGTAGCCACCCCGCAAGGCTTGAGGCTCCGCGGTGCCCGAGGGTGACACCGTCTTTCGAGCCGCGCGCCGGCTCGATCGCAGCCTGAGCGGGCGCGTCCTGGTCCGCAGCGACCTTCGGGTCCCAGCACACGCGACCGCCGATCTCGTGGGCGGCACCGTCCTGGAAACCGTCAGTCGCGGCAAGCACCTGCTCACCCGCCTCCGCCACCACGAGCACGACTGGACGCTGCATACCCACCTGAAGATGGAAGGGTCGTGGCAGGTGTACACCCCCGGTCAGCGGTGGCGGCGCCCCGCCTACCAGGCCCGGGTGGTGCTCGGGGTCGACGGCGCCGACGCCGTCGGCTTCTCGCTGGGCATGGTCGACCTGCTGCCCACCAGTGAGGAGCACACGGTGGTCGGTCACCTCGGACCCGACCTGCTGGGGCCGGAGTGGAGCGAGACCGAGGCGGTCCACCGGCTGTTGGCCGACCCCGCCCGAACCCTCGCCGAGGCGCTGCTCGACCAGCGCAACCTGGCCGGGCTGGGCACCATGTACGTGGCCGAGCTCTGCTTCCTTCTCGGCGTCCACCCCACCGCCACGGTCGCCGACGTGCCCGACGTGCTGACCTTGGTGCGGCGCGGTCAGCAGTTGCTGCGCGCCAACATCAGCCGAGCCACCCAGACGACGACCGGAGACCTGCGCGACCCGCACTGGGTGTTCCGGCGCGAACGAACCGGTTGCCGCAGGTGTGGCACGCCGGTGCGCGTCAGCACGATCGGGCGCGAACCGACGTCACGCGTTGTCTATGCCTGCCCGTCGTGCCAGCGTGGCGCGACGGATAGGTGAGCAATCAGGCGGCCGAGGCCACGACCTGATCGGGACGTGCGCGCACCGGAATCGGGATGGCGCCGACCGCGGCCTCTTCGATGGCAACTGCGACCGAGACCTCACGGAGCACGTCGGAGAGTGGCACGGCCAAGGCGTTGCACAGGGAAGCAAGCAGCTCGGAAGACGCTTCCTTCTGGCCGCGCTCGATCTCGGAGATGTAGCCGAGGCTGACCCGGGCCACCGCGGAGACCTCGCGCAGAGTCATCCCACGCTGGAGGCGCCGGTCACGCAGGACATCGCCAAGCAGCCGACGAAACAGCACCATGCCGATCCCCTTCCCTGGTCGTGAGCGCAACGCTACCCGATGCCGGAATCTTCCCGCGGGACGCTGCTCATCTCGATCATCGGCCATGCCGGGCCACGCGTGAGCAACTGGGACCGACCATCGGTCGCGCGCGTCACCCCTCCTTCGGCTCCTTCGGCTTCTTCGCCTTGAGCTTGACCTCGACGACCGATCCCTTGACCCGCTCCGATCCGGAGTAGGCGACCCACACATGGTGAGTGCCGGGTCGGTCGAAGGCCGCGATCTCGACCAGGGCGACCCCGTCGCTGACGATGCCGTAGTAGACGTCGTCGCGCGTCACCACGATCACCACGCCGTCGGGAGGTGTCCCTGCCGCGTCGACCTCGACCCGCAGCACCCCAGGAGAACCGACCACGAGGGGGTCGGGCGACACCGACACCTCCAGGGTCGACGCGACACGCTCTACGGGCTCTGCGTCGGGCACGTTGATGCCGACGATCTCCGGGTTGTGGTCGGAGGCTCGATACGGACTCTCGTCATAGAGGGCCGTGACGTTGTAGTTGTAGCGGCTGTACTCGTAGTACACCGACTCGTAGGCATTGGTGGTCCAGATGTCGACGCCGGTGACGTCCGGTGCCGCGGCCTCGTTGGCGAACACGTGGTCGAGTGAGCCCACGGCGCCGTCAAAGTTGTAGCTGCGCTCGCTCGGGTCGCTCGTCGACTCGAGCTTCTCGTAGCCGGCAGCCTCGATCTCCTGCACCGGGTCCTCCATCGCGTAGGCGTTGAAGTCACCAGTCAGGAAGATCTTCTCCAGCCCGCGGTCGGCCGCGACGGCGTCGGCGAACGCGACCAAAGCCTGGGCCTGGGCGATCCGATCGGCTGTGGCGTCGCCCTGGCCGTCGGGGTCGGGCGTACCCGATCCCTTGGACTTGAAGTGATTGGCGATGACGACGAAACCGTCGGCGTCGGGGCTCTCGATCGCCTTGAAGGCCTGCGCCAGCGGCTCGCGCGCGTTGTCGAAGGCTGGCTCGCCCACCAGGATCTCGGCGTCACCCACCAACGCGGTGGTCTCGGGGTCGTAGATGAACGCGGTGCGGATGACGTCTTCATCGGCCGGCACCGTGGCTGGCGAGTCGACGAAGGCCCAGCGGGTCTCGCCGGCGTCGGCGTTCAAGGCGGCCACGAGGGTCTCGAGGGCTTCGTCGCGGTCGACGCCGTCGACGACCGCGGAGTTCTCGATCTCCTCCAGAGAAACGACGTCGGCCCCGAGCGCGTTGATCGAGTTCACGATCTTGGCCTGCTGCCGCTGGAAGTTTGCGTCGTCCCACGCACCGCGCGGACCGGCCCCGGGGCAGCTGTTGACCGTGACCGGGTTTCCCTCCCGGTCGTTGTAGCGCGTGCAGGCCGTGCCGAGGTCGGCACCCAAGGTGGTGAAGTAGTTGAGCACGTTGAATGTGCCGAGCGTCAGGTCGCCACCCACGTCTTCGGGTGCGGCCGGTCGATCCTGCTCGAAGTCGACGAGGCCATTCGGTTCGCCGACCACTTGGGTGCGCGGCTGCAACTTCCACCCGAAGCGGTAGTCGAGCACGAGCGGAGCCGGAAACGTCACCGCGGCACCGACCCGCACGGTGTGGTCGCGAGTGAAGTAGGGAAACGGCTTGCCGGTGTTAGCCGCCGAGCTGTAGGTGATGCTGGCCCCGTCATCGAGGATCACCCGGTGGGCGTTGTTGTAGGCCGTTCGCGCCGCGACTCCCTGGGCGTCCTGCGCGTCGACCACCTCGGTCACGGTGAACAGCGGCACGTCGCTCTCGGCAGCGAGCCCGATCTCGCCGAACATCGCACTGCTGAACCCGCCGCCGTTGAAGGCTGATCCGTCATAGCTGTCGGTCACGGTGTATGCGCCGCTGGGGTGGAACAGCTCGCCCTCGTGAGCCTCGCGGGCGGCGTCCAACGCGGCGCCGCTCAAGCAGCCAGTACCCGGGAGTGCACATTCGGTTCCCGGGAGGACCGGTTGTGCTATCACCGGAAGATTCGGCTCGATCTGCGCGATGCCGGCCGCCGTGGCCGAAATTTCGGTGAGCCCCCCGAACTCGGTGACGTCACCGGTCACCTCGAGCGAGTCGCCGATGTGGGGAAATTCCCCGGCGCTGAGCGAGGGCGCATACACAAAGATCGCGTCGGAGGCGCCCGGAGTCAGGTCGGTCGCTCCGCCGGTGCCACCGGTCTGGAGGTAGAAGCCGCCGTACCCCCCGGTCGGATAGGCCGCCGTGACCAGCCCGGTGGTGGTCACCAGGGCGCCGGGCATCGGGGTGGACGGGCCAGTGCCTTGGATCTCAGCGATGGTGACGGCGACTGGGTCGGGATCCGGTTCGGGATCGGGCTCACCGCTGTTGTCGGCATCCGGCGTCGGCGTCGCGGCCGCGAAGTCGACCGAGTTCACGTCGGTGTCGACCTCGCCGAGCCGGGCCAGGCTCGTGGTCACACTGTTTCCACCCGGGCCGGCTTGGGGCGCATCGCCCTCGGGTGTGTTGCTCGTGCCGTAGCCGATCTTGTCGACCACGTCCGACGAGCTCGAAGGGTCGACTGCTGCGGTGCCGCTCACGAGCGTCACCGTGCCGCCACCGCCACCGGGGTTGAAGCTGTTCGACTGCTGGTCCTGACCTGGGACCGCGACGCCGTTGGCGCCGTTGCTGCCACCGGCCAGGGTGAAGTAGCCGCTGGGCGGGATGGTCCCGGTCAGACTGACGCGGCCCGTGGAGTTGCCGGTCGATCCGGGCGCCCGGTACTGGATCGACATCCCCGCCAGGTCGACTGCTGCGTCGCCGAGGTTACGGATCTCGACGTACTTGTTGGTGTAGGCCGCGCCGGAGGACCCCCCGTTGACGTAGACCTCGTTGATCACCAGCGTGGTGCTTGCGGCCTGTGCGGGCGCTGGCGCAGCCGCAACAGTGAGCGAGGCCGCGACCAGGGCGACTCCGAGGGCGGGCAGGGCCAGGGGACGAGCAGTAACCCGAGACAACAGAAGACCTTCCGAGAGTGGACGTAGAGGTGGTGCTTGGGTGCCGCAGGTCCGACG
>JBAUWM010000038.1:0-9354 GCA_049583775.1 Nocardioides sp. | reverse complement strand
CTACGTCCGCATCGGCGTGGGTCGGTGCGCAAGTGAGTGATGTCGTGGGCAGAGAAGCTGTGCGTCGTGAGTGTTGGTGGGGCCACCGGCTGCCCAGGGGTCTCGGTGGTGCACGTGACAGCCACCTGCTGGGACATCGCAGCCGAGATGCTGGCAGTGCTGCTGCTCGAGAGCGATCGCTAGCCGCTGCGCCTTGGAGTGGAAACGCCGTGTGCGGCCGAGATCGAGCACCTCGCCCTTGCCGCCCAGGACAGCGGGGATGATCCCCGCCTCGCAAGCCAACCGGCGGGCCTCACTGGCGGTGATCTTGTCGCCCGTGCTCAACGACGCGGCCTTCAATCCACCCATCAATGTGTCGAAGGAGATGGTGACCACGACGGTGGCGTTAACGCCGCCGGAGTTCGGAAGATGGTCGGCCGGGTAGCGCTCGATGTACTCCGTGAACGCCCTGCCCATCCGCTCCGGTGATGCTTGTTCGTGGTCGTAGGACCCGGCGCCCTCGGTGGCGCGGACGTGCTTAGGTGCGGCGATCGCCGTCAACGCCGTCTTCAACATCGCACCCGTTGCGGCCGGCAACGTGAATCGGCCGTGCACGGTGCCGTGGCCGTCATCGTGCATCCGGAACGACAGCTTCTTCGCCGCCTCACGTTCTTCGCGCTCTAGTTGTTCAGCCTCGTGCGCATCGGCCAACTCTGGGTCGACGACGTCGAGGATTCGGCGGCCGAGGATCTTCAAGTCGCGGGCGTCGTGGTGCTCTGCGAGCGCGACCAGGTGCTTCTCGCACTGCCCACGAATCTCGGGGTCCTCTGGCAATGCTTCTACGGCGTCGGTGACCACGCTGGCTTGGTCGACGTGGACCTCGCCCCTGGCGAGGGCCTCCCGAGTGGTCTCGTGCAGGGCCAGCGCCTTGGCCAGTTGGGCTTTGCGGTGCGCCGCGGGCTTTGTCACCTTGGTGGCGTGGGCCAGCCACGTTGCGGTCGACGTCGCACCAGACTCGGCGGCCACCTCGACGACGTCGGCGTGGGTCATCAGGCGGGCTTCGAGCTCTGCGACCTGGGCCTGCAACCTCGTGAGGTCGACCAGCGCTGCGCGGGTGTCCGCGGCGTCCATCGACCACACCGGCCGATCGACCAGCGACGAGAACGTGTTCCTGGATTCGGACACGGCCACGTTGATCGGGTGACCCGATCTGGTGGTGTCGCCGCCGTCCTTCATGTGGTCTAGTCAAGCACTAGCCACCGACAGTCCGTGGGCGAGAATCCCGCTCAACCACGGGGTTGTGCAGAACTTTCCGGGGTCTCGACGACGCTCGCGAGAGCTCGCTGCTCGACCACCGGGGTTTGAGGCTCGTCGCTGCGCTCCTCGCACTTCAACCACCGGCCAACCCCGGTGGTCGAGCAGGAGGAGCGAGGCACGAGCGACGCCGTCGTCGAGACCCCGCAGCCCGCGCTGCGGCAGTGGTTCAGATGGCCTATTGGCTTGCGGCGTCTCGATACGCCGCTCGTTCCTCGCGGCTACTCGACGAACGAAGCCGGTCGTCGAGTAGCGGGGAGCGAGGCACGAGCAACCCGCATATCGAGACGCCCGCAGCCCACGCGACAGCGGTGGTCGACGTGGCCTGTTGGCTTGCGGCGTCTCGATACACCGCTCGTTCCTCGCGGCTACTCGACGAACGGGCCTAGACCCTCGCGACTACTCGACGAGATGACCAAGTCGTAGGCCAGACCAAGGCTCAGCTCTCGGGCAGCTCGGCGAAGGCGCGCTTGGTGTCGTTGTACCAACCCAGCGACTTCTTGGGGTGGCGCCAGCGGCTCTTCATCGCGTTGCGCGCTTCCTGGTGCGTGGCGTCGCCGGCCTTCTCCGCCTCCTTGAGGTGGCGGTCCTGGGCGTTGATGACGTCGTCGGCGCTCTCGCCGCGGTGCTCGAGATCGCAGGGGCCGCCGAGGTCACGGCAGGTCATGGTCTTCATGGTTTCTCCTTCGATGCGGACTACTGCACTGATGACGATCGGGCCCGTCCAAGTGTGACCGCCAAGCCTGGCGATGAGTCCCGCAGGTTCGTAGGGTCTGCATCACCATGAGCGATCAGACGAGCGACTCCGCGACCCCCCTCATCTTCTCCGCCGACCCGTGGTCCGAGCCCACGGCGATCGAGGTGCCCACCGGTGTGACCGTCGTGCAGCTCACCCGGGCCGGGGTGTCGATGGACGACCTCAACGACGTGTTCGACTCGGGTTTCTCCCTGTTGGCCGCGCTCGGCCCGATCGGTCCCGGGTATGCCCGCTACGACGGCGAGGTCGACGAGAACACGACGTTCGACGTCACTCTGGGCTTTCCGGTGGCGCAGGTGCCCGACGACCTTCCCGAGGGCGTCGTGGCTGGGGAGTTCCCCTCTGGTCGCATGCTGGCGCTCTCGCACCTCGGGTCGTTCGACGACCTGCCCAGCGCGTGGGAGGGGCTGATGACCCGCCCCGAGACGGCCGACGCCCCCTACGTGATCGAGCTCTACGTCACCGACCCGAGTGTGGTTGCGGTCGAGCAGCTGCGCACCGACCTGCTGGTGCCGCTCGCCTGACGCCCACTTCTCGGCCACGCTGACAGGATGGCGGCGTGCGCCGCGCTGTGTCTCCC
This sequence comes from Nocardioides sp., assembly GCA_049583775.1. Lineage (GTDB taxonomy): Bacteria > Actinomycetota > Actinomycetes > Propionibacteriales > Nocardioidaceae > Nocardioides. The sequence goes on along the minus strand of JBAUWM010000038.1, from coordinate 6,724 downwards.
CTGCTGGCGGTCACTGTCGCGCTGGTGCTGGCCGACTCGGCCGTGGTCACCCTCGCGTTGCCCGAGATCCTGCAGCAGCTCGACGCCTCGGTCACGCAGGTGTCGTGGGTGCTGATCTCGTTCAACTTGGTGCTCGGACTCGTCGCCGTGCCGGCTGCGATGTGCTTCACCCGCACACCCCCGCGCTACCTGACCGCGCTCGGTATCGCCGTGTTCGCCGGGGCTTCCGCATGGTGTGCCGTGGCCGGCTCGATCGACGTCCTGATCGCCGCACGGTGCTTGCAGGCACTGGGCGGTGCGTTCGCGCTGGTCGGGTGCGTCGAGCTGCTGGTGGCTGAACGCGGTGAGCGACGCGGCGTCGCCCTGTGGGTCACCGCAGGCGTTGCGGGCACCGCGGCCGGCCCTTTCGCGGGCGGCCTGCTCACCGAAGCGATCTCGTGGCAAGCCATCTTCGTGGTGCAGGTGCCGTTTGCTGCCCTGGCCGTGCCCGCCGCGCTTGCTGTGCGGGCACCCCCGGAGACCGCCCCCGATCGGCACGGTCCGGCCCTACGACCCAACCTCACGCTGGCCCTCCTGTCGGCCGCGCTCACCGCGGCATTGTTCTTGCTCGTGCTGCTGCTGGTCGAGGGATGGCGGCACTCACCGGCCACCGCAGCCGTCACCGTGTCGGTCGTCGCAGTCGCCGCGCTGGCCGCGCCACCACTGGCCCGCTTTCTTCGTCCCCCGCCCGAAGTGGAAGTGGCGGTCGGGTGCTTCCTCGTGGCGGGAGGCCTGACCGGGCTGGCCCTGCTGCCCTCGGCCCACCTGGGATGGACGGTCGCCCCCCAGGTGCTCGTCGGCCTCGGTCTCGGCCTGACCGTCGACCGACTCACCCTGCGCGCGCTCGAGCTGCGGTTGCCTCGAGTGCGGCATGCCGGTTGGACGATCGGCGCCAGGCACATCGGGGTGGTCGTAGGACTCGCGATCCTCACGCCGGTCTTCACCTCAGACCTGCTCGACGCCGAGGTGCCGGCCCAGGAGGCCATCACCTCGCTGATACTCGACGCACCCCTCGAGCCGCAGGACAAGATCGCGATCGCCGAGGCACTCGGGCGAGAGCTGACCGCCGAGCGCGGACAGATCCCCGATCTGGCCCCGGCGTTCGCCTCCTTGGACGTCGACCCTGCGAGCCGTCCGGCCACCGACCGCCTGGCCCGCGACCTCGACGAGCAGCTCGAGCGGGCGGCGACCCGCGCGTTCCGCGACTCGTTCCTCGTCGGCGCGCTCCTTGCTCTGCTGGCCCTGCTCGCCACGGTCGCGCCTCGACGGCGAGTGACGACATGACGGAGCGCAGTCGCGCCGCGGCCATGATCGCGCTAGCGCTTGCGTTGGTGGGCGCCGTGCTGGGGGTGCAGCTGGCCAACGGAGGCGGGAGGTTCGAACCGCTCCAGGCTGCTGATCCGTGCGTCCAGCGCACTGTCAGTTCGCAGGCCGACGGCATCGAAGGACTCACCGAACGCCTGGTGCTGCTGGGGGTCGACGGCGCCGCCTGCCGCCTGGGTGTCAGCCGGGAAGCGTTGACGTTGCAACTCGCCCAGACTTCGTCTCCTGACGACGCCACGATCGCTGCCCTCCGCGACGGGCTCCTCGGCGCCGTGACCCGGATGGCGGACGACGGTTCGCTTCCCGAGGCGTCAGCGCTCGTCGACGAGGCGCTCGACGAGGCCGACCTCAACAGCATCCTCAAGACCGTCATCCGCGCCCTGCCCGACTCGGTGGTCAACGCGGCGTTGAAGACCGACGACGTGCTCGCTCGCGCGATCGCCGATCTTGACCTGCGCAGCCTGCTGGCCGACCTCACCGACCAGAACGCGCTCGAGCAGCAGGTGGAAGCTGCGGTCACTCAGGCGGTCAAGGATTCGCTGCTCGACCGGCTGCGCAACCTGATCTAAGTGGCGACCCCGTCTCGGTGCTCCAGCTCGCCCTCGAGGCTGCCGACGGCAGGGACGTCAGGCTCGGCGGCGGCGCCGACTCCGTGCGGCAATTCTTGGACGCCGGTCTCATCGACACGCTGCACGTCGCCGTCTCGCCGATCGAGCTCGGCGGCGGAACCCGACTGTGGGAATCCTCCGACGAGCTGCTCGACCGCTACCACCACGATGCCGTGCCGAGACCAGGTGGCGTGGTGCACCACCTGTTCTGGCGCGACTGAGAGCTACCGAGCAGCGGGCGCGACGTCTGTGTCGCGGACGACGCCCTGAATGGCCTTGTGGGTCTCCGTCCGGCGATCCAGCGCCGGGTTGAGGACTCCCCGGAGCACCGAGTAGGTCGCCCATCGCTTCGGGGCAATGACTCGTGCCGCCCGTCGCTCGATTCCGCCGACAATCGCCTGGCCGGCAACGGTCGGCGCGAGCCGGCGGCGTAGGAACGAGGGAAACGTTGCCTCGAAGCGCTGGGCCACGTCGCTGGCGAAGCCGTCACGCACCATCGCGGTGTCGATGAACCCGAAGTAGGCGACCGTGGCGGAGGCGCCATGCTGAGCGAGCTCGCCGCGCAAGGCGCGGCCGAACTGCTCGACGGCGGCCTTCGACATCGCATAGGGCGCCAGGATCGCGCCGTTCACGAACGCGTACACCGAGGCGATCACCACGACGTGTCCCTGATTGGCCACGACGTGTGGCAGGGCTGCGTGCACGGTTCGGTACACACCGTGCACGTTGACGTCGAGAACTCGCTCGAACGTCGTGGGGTCCATCGCGTGCACGGTCGCTGGCTGGGGGGCGATGCCCGCGTTGGCGACCACGATGTCGAGGCGACCGAAGGTCTCGACAGCGGTGGCGACCACCAGCTGCATCGCAGCCGCATCGGTGACGTCGGCGCTCAACCCGAGAGTGCCCGAACCGAGCTGCTTGGCGGCTAGGACCACTTCCTCGGCGTCGAGGTCGACGAGCACGACCTTGGCGCCCCGAGCCTGGAGCTGGCGCGCGGTCTCGAGGCCGATGCCTCGCGCGGCGCCGGTAACGAGCGCGACCTTGTTGCGGACGGAGTAGGCGGTCATCGACCGACCTGCCTTTCTGAAGGAGTGACGGAGTGGAGTGGTGCGGGGGTCGCCAGGTGGCGGGTCACGAAGTCGATCTGGTCGGCGAGCACCTGGCGCTGCCTCGAGCCGGTGTAGACGTCGAAGTGGTCGACGGGATAGGTGCGCACCTCGGCGAACCGACCCGCCCGCTCTGCCGCGCGGTGGGCCGCGGCCGGGGGAGCCACGGCGTCCCGCTCGCCGATCTGAACCAGCAACGGGGTCCGAAGCTTTGCGGCCGATCGCCCGGGGCGGTTGAAGGCGACCTCGAGGGCTGCCTGCGCGCAGACTTCGTTGCGCCACGTGGGGCCAGCGAGAGCCCGGTAGCCCTCCATCGCGCCGGGTGAGCTGATCATCGCGAGCGCGCCCGGCTCGCCGACGATCGCAACGTGGCGGCGCCGGCCGCCAAGGCGACTCAGCAACGCATCGCGCAGCCCGTGCCACACCAGGGGCAGGAGTGCGCTCGGATGACGACGCGCGATCACGCCGAGAGCCGCGAGCCCGTCCATGGCTGGGGTGAGGGAGACCACCGCAGCCACGCGAGCGTCGGCCACCGCGACCGGCACCACGTGACCTCCCGAGTACGACGTACCCCAGAGCACGACTTGGTTCGGATCGACGCCAGGCAACGAGCGCGCAGCTCGAATGGCGGCGTGGTAGTCGTCGCGCTGCTGCAGGTGCGAGACCCGCTGGCGTGGGAGGCCATCTGACGCACCGAAGCCTCGATAGTCGAAGACGAAGACCTCCAGGCCCACCGCCGCGAATCCCTCCGCGTAGGCCAGGAGCCCGGTGTCCTTGGTGCCGCCGAAGCCGTGCGCCATCACGACGCAAGGGCGGCCACCTGGCTGGCGCAGCTCGTCACTCGAGGCTGCGAGGTGCCAGGCCGAGCAGCGCACGCCGCTACTCGTGAAGCTGATCTCGCGCAGCTCGGTCATGCCACGGCCTCGCTCACAGCAGGGTGCTCAAAGGCCAGCAGTCCGTCGTCGATCGGCTCGTCGAGCAGCATCGCCGAGTCCTGCCGGTAGTGCATGAGCACCTTCCAGGGGTGCTTGTCTCCCTGGCGCGGCAAGGTGTCCTTCGCCCGTTGCACGTAGCCCGACTGCAACTGGTCGAGCATTCCCATGTCGAGCGCGCATTCCTCGCGGTCACGCGGGGTCGCAACGCGGTGGCCGTGCTCGTCCATGTGTCGCAGCAGCCGGCACAGGTACTTGCCCGCGATGTCGGACTTCAACGTCCACGGAGCATTGGTGTAGCCGAAGATCCAGGCCAGGTTGGGCAGGTCCTCGACGAGCACCCCCTTGTAGGTCATCTGTTCATGTAGCTCGCGCGGTTGACCGTCGACCGAGAGCTGCAGGCCGCCGAGCATCTGCACCGACAGTCCGGTGGCGGTCACGATGATGTCGGCCTCGAGCGTCTCGCCCGAGGCGAGCAGGATCCCGTGCTCGGTGAAACGATCGATGTGGTCGGTGACGATCGAGGCGTCCCCCGACTTGAGCGCGGCGAAGAGGTCGCCGTCAGGAACGGCGCAGAGGCGCTCATCCCAAGGCATGTACGACGGTGAGAAGTGCGCCATGTCGACGCCAGGCCCGACCTTGCGTCGCACCTGGCTCAGCAAGAACGTGCGCATCGGCTTGGGCCACCGCCGACACGCCACGTAGAGGCCGCGCTGGATCGCGATGTTGCGCCACCGGGCGAACCGGTAGACCGTGCGCTCCGGCAGCACCCGGCCGAGTGCTGCGGAGATCTTGTCCTGCGAGGGCAGCGAGAAGATGTAGGACGGCGATCGCTGCAGCATCGTCACGTGCCCGGCCGTCGGTGCCATCGACGGCACCAGCGTCACCGCGGTGGCACCGCTCCCGATCACGACCACCTTCTTGCCGGTGTAGTCGAGGTCATCGGGCCAGTGCTGCGGGTGAATCGTCTGCCCGCCAAAGTCGTCGGCACCCGGGAAGGCCGGCAGGTAGCCGGTGTCGTAGTTGTAGTAGCCGGTACAGCTGATCAGGAAGGCGCAGGTGAACGTCTCGGTCTCGCTGGTCGCCTCGCGCAGGGCCGTCACAGTCCAGCGGCTGTCGCTGCTCGACCAGTCGGCGCCGACGATCCTGAGTCCGTAGTGCACGCACTCGTCGATTCCGTACTCGCTGGCCGTGTCGGCGATGTACTGGCGAATGGAGGCTCCGTCGGCGAGAACCTTGGTGTCGACCCACGGACGAAACTCATAGCCGAAGGTGAACATGTCGGAGTCCGACCGGATGCCCGGGTATCGAAAGAGATCCCAGGTGCCGCCGAGACGCTCGCGCCGTTCGAGCACGGCCACCGACTTACCGGGATGTTGGTTCTTCACCTGACAGGCGGTGCCGATGCCGGAGAGGCCGGCGCCGATGATCAGGACATCGAAGTGGGGTGCGCTCATGCACCGAGTGTGCGCGGCATCACATCTCAGAATCTTGTCTTTCCGCGACAATGTTTTGTCATGATGCGACAGACGGGAAGCAGATGGGCAGCCTGATCCGTGCCACCAACGTGCGGGGCTTCTCCGAGCTCGTCACCGAGCTCGGCGGCGACCCTGCGGCCCTGTTGCAGCGGTTCCATCTCCCTCCCGACGTGGAAGCGCACGATGACAGCTTCGTGCCCTTCGAGTCCGTTGTCCGGCTGCTCGAAGCCAGCTCGGCCGAGCTCGCCTGTCCCGACTTCGGACTACGCCTCTCGCGCTGGCAGGGCCTCGACATCCTCGGCCCGATCGCGGTCATCGCCCGGAACGCGCAGACAGTGCTCGACGGCCTTGCCGCGATGGCGCGCTACCTCTACGTGCACTCGCCAGCACTCACCCTGCAGGTGGTGCCCGCAGCCAGCGACGACACCGTCCGATTCTCCTTCGAGTTCACCGAGCTCAGCCTTCCCCGGCTCGGTCAGAGCTTCGAGCTGAGCATGGCCAACGGAGCGCGCATCGTCCGGTTGCTGGGCGGCACCACCGCGAAGATCACCACGATCGCGTTCCTGCATGAGCGGGTGGCGCCCCTCGAGGCTTACGCGCACGAGCTCGCGTGCCCCGTGCAGTTCGGTCAGTCCTGGTGTGGTTTCGAGATCCCTTCACTTCTGGCATCAAGGCCCATCGACAGCGCCGACCCCGAGACCCGCAAGATCGCCACCCACTACCTCGAGTCGGCATACCTGCCGGCCGACGCGTCTCTCGAGCACCGAGTGGCCGACCTGGTGCGACGCCTGCTCGCCACGGGGCACTGCACCACCGAGGTGATCGCCGACCAACTGGCCATGCACCCGCGCACCCTGCAGCGTCGGTTGGCTGAGGAGAGCGTGCGCTGCCAGGACGTGATCGACCGAGAGCGCAGGCTGCTTGCGGGCAAGTACCTCGCACAGCCTGGCCTGCACTTGAACCAGGTTGCGGGGCTGCTGGGCTACGCAGAACAGAGCAGCCTGAACCGTTCATGCCAGCGGTGGTTCGGCGCGACACCCCGCGAGGTGCGCCGATCTCGCTAGACAGGATCTATCGATCTCATTGCATTACTGATTGTTTATCGATAGATTCGCCCCGTCAATCGATGAGAGGTGCAGCCCATGGGGAGTCTGACAATCCACATCTTGCGTGGTGTCTTGGTCGCAGCCGTCGCCGGTTCTGTGTTCGTGCAGGCAGTGATGATTCCGCTGGTGTGG
>JBAUWM010000037.1:0-5687 GCA_049583775.1 Nocardioides sp. | reverse complement strand
CTCTTGGACCCTCTGAGCGGCATGATCGATGTCGCCGTGCCCGTGGGGTTGCTGCCGCAGCGGCTCGACGTCCTCGACGATGCACTGTCGGTCTACGCCAACGTGGCGGCCGCGGCTCCCGAGGCCGAGCCCAACGCCGTGCGGGCGGGCCTTGCTCGCTTCCTGTTTCGCGGCTCAGCCGCCGATGCGCTCGCCGGCACTCTCTCGGGCGGTGAACGGTTTCGCGCCACGCTCGCCGCGGTGCTGCTCGCCGACCCCGCCCCCCAACTGCTGCTGCTCGACGAACCGACCAACAACCTCGACTTCGCCTCCTACGACGCGCTGGTCTCGGCACTCGCTGGCTACCAGGGCGCGCTGATCGTCGTCAGTCACGACCCATCGTTTCTCCGTGACATCGGCGTCGACCGGGTGCTTGAGTTGGGCCATGACCCCACCGGCGATCGCGAACGAGAAGTACATGTCCTTGACGACGTACCGGAAGTCGGGCGAGGGAGTGTCGAGCCCGGTCTGGGTGGTGCCACTTGAGGACGGTCGGATCGGCTTCTGGACAGCGATGGGCACCGGCAAGACAAAGCGGCTGAAGAACGACCCGCGAGTGGTCGTGCAGCCTTCCGACGGTCGCGGCAAGGTGAAGGACGGCTCAGCCACGGTGACGGGCACTGCCGCGCTCGTGCAGTCGGGCAAGGACTTCGCCGAGGTGAAGGACAAGGTCAAGGCCAAGTACGGCTTCATGACGAAGGTGACCAAGCTGCTCGCCAAGCTCGGACCTCAGGGCCGCAAGGGCTTGGTCTACGCCGACACCGTCGTGCTGATCACGCTGGATGGTGGCTGAGAGGTTTCGAGGCTCAACCTTCGTTGGTTGAGGTGCGAGCGAAGCGAGCCTCGAAACCGCGCGACACCCAAGGGTTTCGAGGCTCGTCGCTGACGCTCCTCACACCTCAACCACCGATGGTTGAGGCGCGAGCGGAGCGAGCCTCGAAACCACGCGACACCCCAGTGTCTCGAGACTCGCCGCTGACGCTCCTCGGGCCTCACTCATCGCGCCGAACCTCGACCCTGAGTCGCCTCAGGGTCGAGGTCCAGGGTCGGACTCAGCGGCTTCCCTGATGCGCCAAGGGGTGGTTGGCCAGGAGGCTCGACCCATGATCGAAGTCAGCAACCTCACCCGCACCTACGGCGGCTTCACCGCCGTCGACGACGTCTCGTTCACCGCCGCGGCCGGACGAGTCACCGGCCTCCTCGGGCCGAACGGCGCCGGGAAGTCCACCACCATGCGGGTGCTCGTCGGCCTCACCCCCGCTGGCTCGGGCACCGCCACCATCGACGGGCGCCGGTTCGCCGACCTGCCCAACCCGGCCCGGGAGGTCGGCGTCCTGCTGGATGCCTCGGCGCAGCACGCCGGCCGCACCGGCCGCGAGATCCTGACCATCGCAGCCGACACCATCGGCGTGCCGCGTCAGCGCGTGGCCGAGATGCTCGACCTGGTCTCACTCACCAACGAGGAGGCTGACCGCCGGGTGCGCAACTACTCGCTCGGCATGCGACAGCGGCTCGGTCTGGCGGCCGCGCTGGTCGGCGATCCGCGCATCCTCATCCTCGACGAGCCTGCCAACGGGCTCGACCCAGCCGGCATCCGCTGGATGCGGGATCTGCTGCGCGGCTACGCGAACGCCGGCGGCACGGTGCTGCTGTCGTCGCACCTGTTGCACGAGATCGAGGTCGTCGCCGACGACCTGGTCGTGATCGGCCGCGGCCGAATCGTTGCTCAGGGCACCAAGCAGGAGCTGCTCGCCGGGGCCGGCTCGCTCGTCGTGCCCGCACGCCCCGAGGACGCCGCCGCGCTGGTGCGGGCCCTCAACGACGCCGGTCACCCGACGGTCCGCACCGACGACCACACCCATCAGCTCCGCGTCGAGACCACCCCCCGTGAGATCGGCCTCGTGGCCCACGCGGCCGACGTGCCGCTCGCCGAGCTCCGTCCCGCCGATGGCGCCGGGCTCGAGGAGATGTTCCTCGAGCTCACCGCAGACACCCAGCGCGAAGGAGTCGCAGCATGAGCGGCACCCTGACCAGTCCCGTCGTCGCCACCGCACCCGAGCGCCCGACCTTCAGCCGGCCCCCGTTCGCCCGACTGGTGCGAGTCGAGCTGCGCAAGACATTCGACACCCGAGCCGGGTGGTGGCTGTGCGCCAGCGTCGGGATCCTCGCGGTGATCGCGACGGGCGTGATCTTGGCTTTCGTCCCCGATAGCGACATCACCTATGAGGCTTTCGCAAGCGCCGTCGGCTTCCCGATGGCGATCATCTTGCCGATGCTCGCGATCCTCTCGGTGACCAGCGAGTGGAGCCAACGCAGCGGGCTGGGAACCTTCACGATGGTCCCCCACCGCGGCCGGGTGATCCGAGCCAAGGCAGCGGTCGCGGCCATCATCGGCGTCGTGTCGATGATCATCGCGATGGCGGTGGGCGCCGTCGGCAACGTCGTCGGCTCGGCGATCACCGGGGTCGACCTGGTCTGGGACACCAGCGCAGCTGATCTCGCCTCCATCGTGATCGCGAACCTGCTCGGCATGGCCATCGGCTTCACGCTCGCCGTCCTGCTGCGCAACTCGGCGGCCGCCATCGTGGGCTACTTCGTCTACAGCTTCGTGCTCACCGGCCTCTCGGCAGCCCTCGCGGCCTACCAGGACTGGTGGCACGACCTTCAGCCCTGGCTGGACTTCAACTTCGCCCAAGGCTCCCTCTTCGAGGGCTGGCCGACCGGCGAGCAGTGGGCTCAGCTCGGGGTCTCCGGCGTCTTCTGGCTGGCCATACCCCTGGCCATCGGCCTGCGCCTCGTGGTGCGTTCCGAAGTCAAGTAACCCCCAAATCCACGCTGACCCGTCCCCTGGAGGAGACGGGTCAGCGTGAGTTCTGCGTCTAGCGGGCTGCGGAACCCTCGACGTAGTCGGAGTCGGCCTGCTTCCACGCGAAGTGCGCGCGCAGGTCCTTGCCGACGGCCTCGATCGGGTGGGCGGCGGCCTTGGCGCGCAACTCCTGGAACTCCGGGGCGCCGGCGTCCTGGTCATCGATGAAGCGCTTGGCGAAGGCGCCGCTCTGGATGTCGTCCAGCACCGCCTTCATGTTCGCCTTGACCGACGGGTCGATCACGCGCGGGCCCGACACGTAGTCGCCGTACTCAGCGGTGTCGGAGACCGACCAACGCTGCTTGGCGATGCCGCCCTCCCACATGAGGTCGACGATGAGCTTCAGCTCGTGCAGCACCTCGAAGTAGGCGATCTCACCCTGGTAGCCAGCCTCGGTCAGGGTCTCGTAGCCGTACTGGACCAGCTGCGAGACGCCGCCGCAGAGCACCGACTGCTCACCGAACAGGTCGGTCTCGGTCTCCTCGGTGAAGGTGGTCTTGATGACACCGGCGCGAGTGCCGCCGATCGCCTTCGCGTACGACTTGGCGAGGTCCCACGCGGTGCCGCTCGCGTCCTGCTCGACCGCGATGATGTCGGGGATGCCGCGGCCTGCGACGTACTCGCGACGCACCGTGTGACCGGGCGCCTTGGGCGCCACCAAGATCACGTCGACACCCTCGGGCGCCGTGATGTACCCGAAGCGCACGTTGAAGCCGTGGCCGAACACCAGCGTGTCGCCCGCCGCCAGGTGTGGCTCGATCGACTCGGCATAGATATGCCGCTGGAACTGGTCGGGGGCGAGGATGACGATCACGTCGGCTTCCTCGACTGCCTCCGCCACGGTCAGGACCCGTAGGCCCTGCTCCTCGGCCTTGGCGATGCTGGTCGAACCCGCCTTGAGCCCGACGCGGACGTCGACGCCCGAGTCGCGCAGGTTGAGAGCGTGGGCGTGCCCCTGGCTGCCGTAGCCGATGACCGCCACGTTCTTGCCCTGGATCAGGGACAGGTCGGCGTCGTCGTCGTAGAACATCTCAGCCACTGGTGGCTTCTCCTTGTGTGTTGGGTTGGAACTGATGGGGGTGACGGGGTTTCGAGGCTTGCTTCGCTCGCACCTCAACCACCGTCGTGGTCTTGCTTCGCTCGCACCTCAACCACCGTCGACTTCAGCCCGCGTTGGCTGGAGGCACCGGGACGGACACCGGGCGCAGGGAGCGCTCGGAGATGGAACGTGAGCCACGGCCGATGGCGACCTGGCCCGACTGCACCAGCTCGCGGATGCCGAACGGACGCAGCACGGTGAGGAAGTCGGCGATCTTTCCGGCGTTGCCGGTGATCTGCATCGTCACCGCGTCCGGGGCCACGTCGATCACCTTGGCGCGGAACAGCTGGACGGCGTCCAGCACCTGGCCGCGGGTCTCTGCGGTGGCGGCGACCTTGACCATCACCAGCTCACGGTTGACCGACTGGGTGGGGTCGAGCTCGACGATCTTGATCACCTCGACCAGCTTGTTGAGCTGCTTGGTGATCTGCTCGAGCGGGGTGCCGGCCACGTCGACCACGATCGTCATCCGCGAGATGTCAGGGTGCTCGGTCGGGCCGACCGCGAGCGACTCGATGTTGAAGGCGCGTCGGCTGAACAGGGCGGCGATCCGGGCGAGGACGCCGGGCTTGTCCTCGACCAGCACTGACAAGGTGTGACGGCTCATGGCTTACAGGTCGTCCTTGTCGAACTCGGGCGCGAGGTCACGCGCGTACTTGATGTCGTCGTTGCTCGTGCCAGCGGCAACCATCGGCCACACCATGGCATCGCGGTGCACGCGGAAGTCGACGACGACCGGCACATCGTTGATGCTCATCGCCTTCTCGATCGTGGCGTCGACGTCGTCTGGCTTCTCACAGGCCAGGCCCACGCAGCCGTAGGCGTCGGCGAGCTTCACGAAGTCGGGGATCCGCTTGGAGTGCAGGTCGGTGTTGGAGTAGCGCTCGTTGTAGAAGAGCGTCTGCCACTGCCGCACCATGCCGAGCGACTCGTTGTTGATGATCGCGACCTTGATCGGGATGTCGTTGATCGCGCAGGTGGCCAGCTCTTGGTTGGTCATCTGGAAGCAGCCGTCGCCGTCGATGGCCCACACGGTCTCGCTGGGCATGCCGACCTTGGCGCCCATCGCGGCCGGCACGGCGAAGCCCATGGTGCCCAGGCCACCGGAGTTGATCCAGCGGTTCGGGCGCTCGTAGCCGACGAAGTGCGCTGCCCACATCTGGTGCTGGCCGACGCCGGCGGTGTAGATGGTGTCGGGCCCGGACACGTGACCCAGCCGCTCGATCACGTACTGCGGGGACAGCCCGCCATCAGCCGGCTTGTCGTACCCGAGCGGGTACTTGGCCTTCACCCCGGCCAGGAACTCGACCCAGGCCTCGAAGTCGCCGGTGTTGCCGGCGTCCGACTCGGCCTGGAGTGCTGCGACGAGATCGAGCAGCACCTCGCGGACGTCGCCCACGATCGGCACGTCGGTGAAGCGGTTCTTGCCGATCTCGGCGGGGTCGATGTCGGCGTGGATCACCTTCGCGCCCGGCGCAAAGGAGTCGAGGTTGCCGGTGACGCGATCGTCGAACCGGGCGCCGAGGCTGATGATCAGGTCGCTGCGCTGCAGACCCGCGACCGCGGCCACGGTGCCGTGCATGCCCGGCATGCCGAGGTGCTGCGGGTGGCTGTCAGGGAACGCGCCACGCGCCATCAGCGTGGTGACCACCGGCATGCCGGTCAGGGCGGCGAGGGCGGCGA
>JBAUWM010000036.1:0-13157 GCA_049583775.1 Nocardioides sp. | reverse complement strand
AGCCTGATGCGGCCGGGGGCGGCGCTCGGTCTGTCGTGGAACACCCACGTGGCGGCCCGCGACGATGCGCTTGCTCTGCTGGCCGCTGCCGGTCTCGAGCCGCTGAACGACGGCCCCTGGCGCGGTTTCGGGCACCGGGTCGACCAAGCCATTCATCGCGACGTGCTGGTCGCGCGCAGGCCAGGCTGACCGGCGCGGCGGTCGCGCCCCATAGCAGGATGCCCCGGCTGGTGAGGCCGACCGTTTCATCCCGGCCAACGCGAACTGGATGAGATGGGTGTATGGCCTGGCCTGGTGCTCGAAAGGCTGCCCTTGCCGGGGGCTACCGGTTGCCCCGGAGGTCGTCCTCATGGGCCGCGAACTACACGGTGGCAAACGTCGTCACGGGTCGGCCACGATCGTGGATTTGCTCGACCCCAGGTGCCTCCGTACAGTCCTCCCTGAAACCAGAGACCGCCGGTTGTCGCGCTGCTCATGCAGTTCGACCGAAGGTGCCGCAGAGATGCGGACGGCCAGCGCAGGGGACAGAGCATCAGATCCGCCAAGGATCTCCACGCCCTGAGCCTTGCGCTCGGGGCGTTCGTCATTCTCCACCAGCATCTTCACGACCGGGAACTCCGAACGTGGCGGCGGTCTCCCAGTCCGGAAGGAGACCCATGGCGCGGGCAGACAGGCAAGTTGCGGTCGGTGAAATCGTTGAGCTCTTCAACGACGCCGACGGCGCAGTGCTGACCGACTACCGCGGTCTCACCGTCAAGGAGCTGCAGGAACTTCGCCGCTCCCTTGGTGAGAACGCCAACTACGCCGTGGTCAAGAACACGCTGGCCAAGATCGCCGCCAACCAGGTGGGCATCTCCGGCTTTGACGACCTCCTGGTCGGCCCGACCGCTATCGCCTTCATCAATGGCGACGTCGTCGAGGCGGCCAAGGGTCTGCGTGACTTTGCCAAGGCCAACCCCGCCCTGATCATCAAGGGCGGTGTCCTGGACGGCAACATCCTCGACGCGAAGGAGATCGCCAAGCTGGCCGATCTCGAGTCGCGCGAGGTGCTCCTGGGCAAGCTTGCGGGCGCCATGCTCGCTTCGCTCTCCCAGGCCGTCTACCTGCTCAACGCCCCCCTCGCTCAGGCTGCCCGGCTCGCCGGCGCGCTGCAGGCGAAGGCCGAGCAGGACCCCTCGATCCTCGCAGGTGGTGCCTCCTCAGAATCTGATTCTGCGCCGGCCGCCGCCGAGGAGGCCCCGGCCGCCGAGGAGACCACGGACGAGACCCCCGCCGAGGAGGTGACCGAGGCTGCTGCTCCCGAGACGGAGACCGCGACCGAGGACGCCCCCGCCGCGGAGGTCGAGACCGAGGCCCCTGACGCAGTCGAGACCACCGAAGCCTGATCTCTCCCTCTCGCGAGGGAACCAGGCTTGCCCACCACCTGAAACCCGGTCCGTGCGCACCACGCGCCCGGACCACCGAATGGAAGGAACGCCGACATGGCGAAGCTCAGCACCGACGAGCTCCTTGACGCTTTCAAGGAGATGACCCTGATCGAGCTCTCTGAGTTCGTGAAGCAGTTCGAGGAGACGTTCGGCGTCACCGCCGCGGCCCCCGTGGCCGTGGCTGCCGCTCCCGCCGCTGGTGGCGCTGCCGCCGGCGGTGGCGACGAGGCCGCGCAGGACGAGTTCGACGTGATCCTCGAGTCCGCTGGCGAGAAGAAGATCAACGTCATCAAGGAGGTGCGCGCCCTCACCTCCCTTGGTCTCAAGGAGGCCAAGGACCTCGTCGAGGCGGCTCCCAAGCCGATCCTCGAGAAGGTTGCGAAGGACGCCGCCGAGAAGGCCAAGGAAGCCCTCGAGGGCGCCGGCGCCACCGTCACGCTCAAGTGATGTCTCGCTGACGCGTGCGTCAGCATCCACGAGGCGACCGCTCCGATGATTCGGAGTGGTCGCCTCGTTGCATTTCCAGGCACGGTGTCAGGCGATCAGGTAGGTTCGCGCCGATCTGACCTGCACGTATCGTTATCTGGCCGGACGTGACGTGTCGCACAATCACGCGTAACCTCACGCCGGTGGCACCGTTGTTACCCACGAGTGTGGTGACGTGCGTCATGCCGCCAACAAGACGTTGTTTGACGCTAGGTTCCGAACTACCGGCCGAGGAGCAGGACTGACATGGGTGTTGAGATCCAGATCGAAAACCTCAGCAAGTCGTTCGGGAAGCAGCTGATCTGGGGCGACGTCTCGTTGACGGTCCCCTCGGGTGAGATCAGCGTGATGCTCGGTCCTTCGGGTACTGGTAAGTCGGTGCTGCTGAAGACGATCATCGGTCTGCTGAAGCCCGATCAGGGTTCGGTGATCATCGAGGGCACCGACATCGCTTCGTGCTCAGAGAAGGACCTCTACGAGATCCGCAAGCTTTTCGGGGTGTTGTTCCAGGACGGCGCGATGTTCGGGTCGATGAACCTCTACGACAACGTGGCGTTCCCGTTGCGTGAGCACACCAAGAAGTCCGAGTCGGCTATCCGCGACATCGTGATGGAGAAGATGGACCTCGTGGGTCTGCTGGGTGCTGAGGACAAGCTGCCCGGTGAGATCTCGGGTGGTATGCGCAAGCGTGCCGGTCTGGCTCGTGCGCTGGTGCTCGACCCGGAGATCGTGTTGTTCGATGAGCCCGACTCGGGTCTGGACCCGGTGCGTACGGCGTTCTTGAACCAGCTGATCATCGACTTGAACACCCAGATCGATGCGACGTTCTTGATCGTGACCCACGACATCAACACCGCTCGCACGGTGCCCGACAACATCGGGTTGCTGTACCACCGGCACCTGGCGATGTTCGGCCCCCGCGAGATGCTCCTGAGCTCGGAGGAGCCGGTGGTGCGTCAGTTCCTGAACGCCCAGCGGGTGGGTCCGATCGGCATGTCGGAGGAGAAGGACGCTGACGAGCTCGCGGCCGAGTCTGGCCAGGAGCTGCCGCCGCTGCCGCCGATCCCGATGCAGCAGGAGCCCTCCTCAGGCATCCCGCGCAAGTCGCAGCGTGAAGCCGGTGCCTGGTGTCGCGAGAACGGCGTCACGCCGCCTCCAGGGTCGTTCGAGGCCGGCATGAACATGACGCCCGGGGCCAGCTGAGTCATTCCGTGGCTTCACTTACCTCGACGCGAGTACTCGCGCCGATCGGTGCCGCAGGCAAGTTGTTTGCCTTCGGACTCGATGTCGGCCGCGGGCTCTTCAGGCGTCCCTTCCAACTGCGCGAGTTCCTGCAACAGGCCTGGTTCATCGCCTCGGTGACCATCGTGCCGACCGCGCTCGTCGCGATCCCCTTCGGAGCCGTGATCGCCCTGCAGGTCGGCGGCCTGATCAAGCAGTTCGGCGCCCAGTCCTTCACGGGCTCGGCGTCCGTGCTCGCCGTGGTGCAGCAAGCCGGTCCGATTGCGACCGCGCTCTTGATCGCGGGGGCGGGTGGGTCGGCGATCGCCGCCGACCTGGGAGCCCGCAAGATTCGCGAAGAGCTCGACGCCATGATGGTGCTCGGCATCGACCCGATCCAGCGCCTGGTCGTGCCACGCGTGCTCGCCGCCATGCTCGTAGCGGTCTTCCTCAACGGACTGGTCGCCGTGGTCGGGGTGGGCGGCGGCTACGTCTTCAACGTGATCCTGCAAGACGGCACCCCAGGTGCCTATCTGGCCAGCTTCACCGCACTCGCCCAGCTGCCCGACCTCTGGATCGGCTTCGTCAAGGCCTTGGTGTTCGGTCTCATCGCTGCCATCGTCGCGTCCTACAAGGGCATGAACGCCGCTGGTGGACCCAAGGGCGTGGGTGACGCGGTCAACGAGTCCGTGGTCATCACCTTCCTCCTGCTGTTCGTCGTCAACTTCATCCTGAGCACGGTCTACCTCGAGCTCGTGCCTCCGAAGACGGGTTGACGACATGGCCGGCATTCGTAGCGTCTATCAACGCCCGCTCAGCACCCTGGACGACATGGGTGTGCAGCTCGCCTTCTACATCCGCGCTCTCGCTGCGACCCCGAAGTCGATCGTGCGCTACCCCAAGGAAATCCTCCGGATCCTCGCCGAGGTCACCCTCGGTTCTGGTTCGCTGGCGGTCATCGGCGGCACGGTCGGTGTCATCCTCGGAATGACGTTCTTCACCGGCGCCCAGGTGGGTCTGTCGGGCTACGCGGCGCTCAACCAGTTGGGCACCGCAGCGTTCTCGGGTTTCGTCTCGGCGTACTTCAACACCCGCGAGATCGCTCCGCTGGTAGCCGGCATCGCGTTGGCCGCCACGGTCGGGTGCGGCTTCACCGCCCAGCTGGGTGCCATGCGCATCTCCGAGGAGGTCGACGCCCTCGAGGTGATGGCGATCCCCTCGATGCCGTTCCTGGTCACCACCCGCATCGTGGGCGGCCTGATCGCGATCATCCCCCTGTACGTGGTCGGGCTCCTCTCGTCGTACTTCGCGAGCCGCCTCGTGGTCACGCAGTTCTACGGGCAGTCGTCCGGCACCTATGACCATTATTTCAACCAGTTCCTGCCACCAGGTGATGTGCTCTGGTCGTTCGGCAAGGTGCTGGTCTTCGCCGTCGTGGTCATCCTGATCCACTGCTACTACGGCTACAACGCCTCAGGTGGGCCCGCCGGCGTGGGCGTGGCTGTCGGACGCGCAGTCCGCACGAGCATCGTCGCCATCAACGTCATCGACCTGTTCTTGTCGATGGCGATCTGGGGAACCACCACGACCGTACGATTGGCCGGGTGATCGGGATGCACCGGATTTTGGCCATGCACAAGGTGCTGGGAATCCTCTTCATCCTGCTCCTGATCGCCAGCATCTACCTGACGTACGCGATCTTCTCCAAGAAGTTCGTCGACTACGACCGAGTCACCCTGCAGACCTCCAACATCGGCCTGCAGCTGCCCAAGCGGGGCGACGTGAAGATCCGCGGCGTGATCGTGGGCGAGGTGCTCGAATTCTCGCCCACCGCTGAGGGCGCCGACATCACGTTGGGTCTCTATCCCGACAAGACCGACCTCATCGACAAGGACGTCACTGCGTCGATCCTGCCGAAGACCCTGTTCGGCGAGAAGTACGTGGCCCTGATGCCGCCCGAGGGGGCCGTTGATCCCATCAAGGCGGGGGACGTCATCACGAGCACTCGCGTCAGCACCGAGGTCGAGCAGGTCCTCTCTGACCTCTACCCGCTGCTCACTGCCGTGCAGCCGGCTCAGATCAACATGACGCTCAACGCGTTGGCGACGGCCCTCGAGGGGCGCGGCGACCAGCTGGGCGGCAACTTCGAGACCCTCGACTCCTACCTCAAGCGCTTCAACCCGCTGGTACCCGAGCTCGTGGAGGACCTGCGCAAGACCGCCGAGGTGTCTGACATCTACTCCGACGTGCTGCCTGAGATCGCCACCATCCTCGACAACACGGTCACGACGACCCAGACGTTGGAGTCCCGCGACGCCAAGCTCACTGCGCTGTATCGCGACGTCGCCGGCCTTGCCGACACGCTGCGCCCGTTCTTGAATGAGAACGAGGAGAATCTGGTGCGGGTGGGCGAGCTCGGTGCTGCCCAGCTGCGGGTGCTTTCGCGCTACTCCACGGAGTTCCCGTGCCTCGCCTCAGGAATCGTGAACGCTGGCAAGTTGCAGGCCGAGGCGTTCCGCGGCTTCAAGCTGCACATCGTCCTCGAGACGCTGCCACGGCAACCTCGTCCTTACGACCAGGATGACGCGCCGCGCATCCAGGCCGACCGCGGCCCGACCTGCCTGCACCTGCCCAACCCTCCGTGGAGCCAAGAGAACCCCGTGAAGCGCGTTCCCGACTTCGACGACGGTGTCGACCGGCCCACGGGCAAGGGCACCCAGCGTGTGGCTCCAGGTTTCGCGCTCCGTGACGGCACCGGCTACGCGGGAAGCGCCGCCGAGTACTCGCTCTACCGACAGCTGCTCGCGCCAGCGCTCGGCGCGACTGCAGATGAGATCGATGACCTCGGGCCGCTGCTCATGGCCCCGATGGCGCGTGGAGCGCGGGTGTCGTCGCGATGAGACCCAAACTTCTGGACGCCAAGACCACTGGCGATCTGATCCGACTGTTGATCTTCATGCTCGTCACGTCGTTGGCAACCGGGTTGCTCGTCGCGACCATCGGCAACTTGTCGTTCGGTGGTTCGCGCAACTACCAGGCTGTCTTCACCGACGCGACGGGCGTGGTGAAGGGCGACGACGTCCGCATCGCTGGCGTCAAGGTCGGCACGGTGGCCGACATCGAGGTGTTCGAGGACACCCAGGCGCTGGTCTCCTTCTCGGTCGAGGACGGCACCACGCTGAGCCGGGCCACGAATGCGACCATCCGCTACCGCAACTTGGTGGGGCAGCGCTACATCTCGCTCACGCAGGGCATCGGCGAAACCGACGTGCTCGACGCCGGCGACCGGATCCCGATCACGCAGACCGCGCCGGCCCTTGACCTCACCCTTCTCTTCAACGGCTTCAAGCCGTTGTTTGAAGCTCTCTCGCCCGACGACATCAACAAGTTGTCTTTCGAGATCGTGCAGGTCTTCCAGGGCCAGGGCGGCACGCTCGAGGGGCTCCTCCAGAGCACGGCGTCAGTGACGAGCACGTTGGCCGACCGCGACCAGGTCATTGGTGATCTCCTCGAGAACCTCGACTACGTGCTCGATCGTCTCGCCGACCGCGACGAGCAGCTCAGTGCCTTGATCATCAGCTTCCGCGACCTGGTCAGTGGACTGCGCCAAGATCGCGAGGCGATCCTCGGCACGCTCGACGAGATCAGCAACCTCTCGGTGCAGACGGCCGATCTGGTCAAGGGCATTCGTGCCCCCTTCGTCGAGGACATCAAGCAACTGCGGCGGCTGGCCACCAACATCGACGACAACAAGGCGGAGCTCGACCGAGCCCTCCAGGTGCTACCGATCAAGCTTCAGAAGGTGGGTCGAACCGCCATCTACGGCTCGTTCTTCAACTTCTACCTCTGCGACTTCAAGGGTCGAGTGCGACTGCCCGGCGTGACCGTGCCGGTCAACTACGCAACCAAGGCGGAGCGGTGTGATCTCGGATGAGTAAACCGTTCCGCGAACGCAACCCCGTCATCGTGGGTGCCATCAGCCTCGCCGTGTTGGCGGCGGCGCTGGCCGCAACTTTCCGCACCGAGAGCCTGCCATTCATCGGCGGCGGCGACGTCTATTACGCAGCCTTCACCGAGGCCGGTGGCTTGAAGACCAACGACGAGGTCCGCATCGCCGGCGTGCGCGTGGGCAAGGTCGAGGACGTCGAGCTCGACGGCGACCAGGTGCTGGTGCAGTTCCGTGTGAAGACCGACTCCAACCTCGGCGAAGACACGGGCGTAGCGATTCGGGTGAAGACTCTGCTCGGCGCCATGTACCTCTCGGTCGAGCCCGAGGGTTCGGGCGAGCTCGACGACGGCGCCACGATTCCAGTCGAGCGCACGAGCTCTCCGTTCGACGTCGTCGAGGCCTTCGAGGGTCTCGCTGAGACCTCATCGGAGATCGACACCGACCAGCTCGCAGCCTCGCTGACCACGCTGGCCGACTTGACGCGCAACACGCCTGAAGAGTTTCGTGCCGCACTCGACGGCGTCAGTCGGCTGGCCGAGACGGTCGCTTCGCGCGACGACGAGCTCAACTCGCTGCTGAAGAACCTCGAGCGCGTCTCGACCGTCCTCGACGATCGCGATGACGACCTGATCACCTTGATGCAGGACTCCGACGTGCTGTTCGAGGCCCTGATCGAGCGCCGTGATCAGGTGCACGATCTTCTCGTCTCTACGGCCACGTTGTCGCGCGAGCTCACCGCCCTGGTGCAGCAGAGCCGCACCGACCTCAAGCCGGCCCTCACCAAGCTGAAGAGCGTGCTCGACGTGCTGAACAAGAACGAGGACAACCTGGACAACAGCCTTCGGCTGATGGCTCCGTTCTATCGGGTATTCGCCAACACGCTGGGCACCGGGCCGTGGTTCGACACCTACATCTTCAACTTGCCCCCTGCTCCCAACTTTCCGAACGGGGGTGTGAGCTGATGGAAGCGCTGCGCAAAGCTGTGGTTCCGGTCGTGATCGCGATCCTGGTCGTCGTTGCTGGGGTCACGCTCTTTGGGGGCGGAGATGACAAGAAGACCGTCACTGCTTTCTTCCCCCGCACTGTCTCGCTCTACGAAGGCAGCGACGTGCGCATC
Organism: Nocardioides sp.; assembly: GCA_049583775.1. Lineage (GTDB taxonomy): Bacteria > Actinomycetota > Actinomycetes > Propionibacteriales > Nocardioidaceae > Nocardioides. The sequence goes on along the minus strand of JBAUWM010000036.1, from coordinate 4,957 downwards.
CTCGGGGTCGCCGTCGGTACGGTTGACGAGGTCACGCCCCAGGGCACGCAGGTCAAGGTGGTCATGACCTACGACGGCGACGTCAAGGTGCCGACCCAGGCTCAGGCCGTGGTGATTTCACCTGCGATCGTCGGCGATCGCTACGTTCAGCTCACGCCTGCCTACCGCAGTGGCGACGTGCTCGAGGACGACGCGCAGATCGACCTGGGCAACACCGCGGTGCCGCTCGAGCTCGACGACATCTACGCCAACCTCGACAAGCTCAACGTTGCCTTGGGCCCCAACGGCGCCAACAAGAACGGCGCGCTGACCGATCTGCTCGAGACGACCGCTGCCAACTTCGGCGGCCAGGGCGCCAAGTTCAACCAGGCCATCCGCGACTTCGGTCGGCTCAGCGAGACCCTCGACAACAACCGTGACGAGCTCTTCGGCTCGACCGCGGAGCTGCAGCAGTTCGTGACCACGTTGGCCGAGAACGACAGCACCGTGCGCCAGTTCAACGACTCGATCGGACGTGTCTCGGTGGTGCTCGCCGACGAGCGTGAAGAGCTCGCGCAGGCGCTGAAGTTCCTCGCCGTCGCTCTCGACGAGGTCGGGGGCTTCGTGCAGGAGAACCGCACGGTGCTGGGCCAGAACATCCGGGGGCTGAACCGGGTCGCCAAGGTGTTGGTCAAGCAACGCGACAACCTCAACGAGGTTCTCCGCACGGCCCCACTCGCCCTCAACAACCTCGGCCTCACCTACAACCCCGATGCCGGCACGCTCGACACCAACGCCAACATCGGCAACATCGAGAACGAGCTCGAGAACGACCCCGACCAGGTTCTCTGCGCCTTCGTTGCCTCCAACGACCCCGACGGCTCGGTCTGCGACCTCATTCAGTCGCTGCCCCTGCCACGGGTTTCACCGTTCGGCACAGGATCGTCGTACGGCGACCAGTTCGACCCGACGCTCGGCGGTCTCGTGGAGGTGGCGCGATGACGACGCTGCGCAGGACAGCCAAGGCAGCCGCGCTGCTTCTCGTCGGTTCGGTCGCCCTCAGCGGCTGCGACTTCGACATCTACCACCTCCCGCTTCCCGGTGGCACCGATACAGGTGACCAGCCACTGACCATCACCGCGGAGTTCACCGACGTCCTCGACCTGGTGCCCCAGTCATCAGTCAAGGTCAACGAGGTCAGCGTCGGCAAGATCACCGACATCGAGCTCGAGGACTACTACGCCGTGGTCACGATGGAGATCCAGAAGGACACCGGGCTGCCTTCCGACGCAGTTGCTGAGATCCGCCAGACCAGCCTGCTGGGTGAGAAGTTCGTCTCCCTCCAGGCTCCCGCTGGCGGCGGAGGCGCAGCTCCGCTGGAGTCTGGCGCCCTGATCCCGCTCGACCGGACGGGTCGCAATCCCGAGGTCGAAGAGGTGCTGGGTGCTCTGAGCCTGGTGCTGAATGGCGGTGGGCTGGCGCAGCTGAAGACGATCGCTCAAGAGCTGAACTTGGCCTTCGAGGGTCGCGAAGGCGCCGCACGGTCGGTGCTCACCCAGATCCGCGACCTCGTCTCCACCCTTGACGACAACAAGGGCAGCATCGTCAGCGCGATCGAGTCCCTGAACCGCCTGGCGCTGTCGGTGCGCGAGCAGCAGGGCAGCATCGAGTCCGCCCTCGCCGAGCTGCCGAGTGCCTTGGATTCCCTTGACAGCCAACGTGGCGATCTCGTGCGGATGCTCACGGCTCTCCAGCGCCTCGAGGGCATTGGGGTGCGCGTGATCAAGCGGTCGAAGGACGTCACGATCCAGACCTTCCGTCAGCTGCAGCCGTTCCTGACGAACCTGGCCGACGCTGGCGATGACCTGGTCAACGCATTCAACGTCTTCCTCACCTATCCCTTCGTCGACGAAGTGGTGGGGCGCGATCCCCAGGTTGCCCGCAACCTGCACATGGGTGACTACACGAACCTCTCGGTGCAGCTCAACATCGACCTCACGGATCCGCCGGACCTTCCCGGCCTGCCGTGCTACGAGCTCGACGAGATCCCTGACGACATCCCGCTCGACGGAAACCAGCTCTGCCAGGACGCCCTGGACGCGATCGCGAAGTGTGCCAACAACCCGTCGCCGAGCAACTGCTCCGCCCTGCCCAGGGACGTGCTCGCCGCTGTCTGCGACAACTTGCCTGCTCCCTTGCCGAACCTGTGTGGTTCGGGGGGGCGCAAGAACACCGACAACGGTCCGAAGATGCCGCCACTGCCAGGTCTCGGCGGGCTAGGGGGGCTGCTCGGCATTCCCGAGGGGGGACCCCGCAGCGGGTTGGGCGGGCTGCTCGGCCGCGCCGCTCCCGGCGGTAGCAACGCGACCGATCGGGGACCGACGGTGGGTCAGTTGATGGACGTGTATGACCCAGCGCTCGTCAGCCTGCTGACTCCAGGGATGGTGCTCCGATGATCACCCGTCGCACCAAGATCCAGCTCGTCTTGTTCGTCATCATCACGTTGGTCGGGGTCTCGTTCGTGGGAGCACGCTACGCCCAGCTCGACCGACTCGTACGCGACGAGGCCTACACGGTGGTCGCCTCGTTCGAGGACTCCGGCGGCATCTTCGCGGGCGGCGAGGTCACCTACCGCGGCGTCGGCATCGGGCAGGTCGACAAGCTGGTGCTCACCGAGAACGGCGTAGATGCCTACCTCGACATCGAGAACGGCTACGACGAGATCCCCAGTGCCACCAAGGCCATCGTCGGCAACCGGTCAGCAGTGGGTGAGCAGTACGTCGAGCTCCAACCGACCACCGACGAGGGTCCATTCCTCGACGATGGCTCGACGATCCCCGTGTCCATGACACAGATCCCGATCCAGACTGACCAGCTGCTCACCAACCTGTCGAACACGGTGTCGTCGGTCGATCTCGACGCGCTGCGCATCGCCACCACCTCCGTGGGCGAGGCTTTTGCCGGCACAGGGGAGGACCTCCAGAAGATCATCGACACCGGCAACTCGTTCATCGAGGCGGCCGACCAGAACTTCGAGGTCACCAAGCGACTGATCGAGGACGGCAGCATCGTCCTGGACGGCCAACTGGCATCTGAGAGCGGCATTCGAACCTTTGCTGAGCAGCTGGCGCTCTTCAGCCAGTCGTTCGCCGACGCCGACCCCGACTTGCGCCGCATCATCGACACCGGCTCTTTCGCTGCCAACCAGCTGCGTGGCTTCATCGAGGACAACCGAGTCGACTTCGCCGACCTGCTGAACAACCTGGTCACCACCGGCGAGATCGTGGTGGCCAACCTTCCGGGAGTCGCGCACGTTCTCACCTTGTACCCCTACATCGTCGAGGACGGCTTCACCGTGGTCTCCAAAGACCCGGACTCCGGCCTCTTCAATGCGCACTTCGGCATGATCATGACGCCGAAGCCCATCTGCACCGAGGGCTACGAGGGCACCAACAAGCGCCCCCCGAACGACGGCAGCAACGCTCCGATGAACGAGGATGCACGCTGCACCGAGCCACCCAGCGTCACCAACGCCCGAGGATCACAGAACCTGCCTCGGCGAATCGGGACCAACTATCAGGCTCCCGTCGCAGCCTTTGACGCAGCCACTGGCGAGGTCACGTGGGCCGACGGCGCCGATGACGCGAGCATCCCGTCCCTGGCCACCCGTAGCGCGGCGCCTCTGTCTCTCGGGAAGGAGTCGTGGAAGTGGCTGTACCTCGAACCGATGGCGGGTCGCTGACTCCCACCGCGCCTGCGTCAGCCTCCCGACTCGCGTTCGTCTCAGCCGGCCTCGCGGTACTCGCGATCGTCTGCGTCGTGATCCTGCTCGTGCAGGGGTTATCCGGCTCTTCGTCTGCCGATGCAGAGTCGGACGATCCGGCTGCTCGGGAGCAGGTCATGAACCAGGCCAACCAGTTCATCCTGCGGGTCAACACGTACGGACCTGAGGACCTCGACGAGCAGAACACCATGCCCGGGTACGCGGAGCGGGTGCGCGAAGTCATCACCGCGAAGTTCGCTGTCGACTTCAACGAGAGCTTCACCTTCGCCGAGCAAACCGTCGCTCAAGCCGGATATGCGCGCGAGGTCGAGATCTTCTCCTCCGGGGTCGACACCCTCGACGACGACTCGGCGTCGGTACTGGTGGCCGGCGCGCTGAACGGTTCGTACCCCGACCCTCAGAAAGAGGGACGGATCCAATACGAGCCCCAACCGTTCCGCTTCCAAGTCTCGCTCGTGCGCACGGGAGGCGAATGGTTGGTCGACGACTTCTTCCCGCTGACGGGCGAGCTCGACGGCCCCGCTGACCTGCCCAGCGGCCAGCCGAGCGCCGACCCCACGAGCCAACCCACCCAGAAGCCGACCCAGAAGCCGACCCAGAAGCCGACCCAGAAGCCGACCCAGCGATGAGCACGCCGACCCCCAGCTGGTACGACGTCTTGGGCGTCGCGCCCGAGGCGACCGTCGATCAGATCCGCGCCGCCTGGAAGTCCGGTATCGCCGAGCTCGATCCCGGCGATCGGCGGTTCCGTTCGCTGAACTCCGCAGCCGAGGTGCTGCTCGACGCTGACCGACGGGCGGCCCACGACCGGGACCTCGCGGTCGAGGAGTCCGAGCAGCCTGAGGCGCCGGCCGACGAACCCCCATGGGCGATCGAGCCTGCTATCGCTCCGGTCGAGGTGCCAGCCTCACGAGTGCCAAGCGCCGTCAAGGACAGCCCCGACTTCGCGAAGCCGGCCCGGAGCGGAGCCAGCGCGCGTCTGACCGCGCTGCTCGGGGACCTGCGCACCGTCGTGCTGCTGGCTGTAGTCGCGCTCGCGCTGGTCGCGGCCACGCTCGTCACCACCCTGCAGGACGACGACGCACCCGATGCGAGTGGAGCGCTCCCCGACTCCCGTGAGATCGCGGCAGCCAGGGCTGCCGCGGAGGCGGCCATCGGGCCGGTGTTGTCCTACGACTACCGCCAGCTCGATCA